>JBEHXY010000063.1:0-13471 GCA_048498455.1 Planctomycetota bacterium
GCTTTTCCGCTGACCAACAGCGGCCCGCGCGATGGCGAAGAGGTCCCCCAGCTCTATGTCCGCAAGCTGCAGTCCACCTCCCCCACCCGCCCGCAGCTCCAGCTCAAGGCCTTCACCCGCGTCCCGCTGGCCCAGGGCTCCACGCAGACCCTGCACTTCTCGCTGAAGATCCAGGACCTGGCGTTGTGGAACACGGAGGAGAAAAAATACACCGTCGAGCCGGGCACGTATGAACTGATGCTCGGCGCCAGCGCCACCGACATCCGCCAGCGCAAAACCATTGAACTCAAATAACCCTCCTCCCCCGAATCAAAACACGCCCCTCAGCGCCTGCGAACCCGAGCGCCAAAGGTTTTGCGTTTTGCGTTTTGCGTTTTGCCTTTTGCGTTTTCGCTTCGTCCTAGCGTCCCGTCGGCACGATCGCCAAGTGTCCCTGGAACCGCTCCTTGCCCGGCCGCGCGGCCTGCGTGTGCCGCATCGCGATGCCCACACCCACCCACGCCGCCAGCAGCAGCAGTTGCGCCAGCGCATCGAGCAGGTAGATCGGCGCGATCACCCGCCGCAGCACGAAGACGACATCGATCGTCGCCAGGGTCGCCGCGGCGGCCACCGCCAGGAACACGGTCTCCGCGCTCGCCCGCCGCCACGCCCCCAGCAGCATCGTCAGGCCCATCACCCCCACCAGGGCCCCCACCGTCTGCACCAGCCACAGATCGCGCTTGGGCCCGGTCACTTCGAGAAAACTTTCCAGGTGCAGCAGCGGCCAGACCCCCGTCAGCAGGAAGTAAATCCCCTCCGCCCCCAGAAGCACCCGCGCCCAAAGCAGCGGCGTGGTCGGTCTCATGTTGCAATCCTCTCTGCGCAAGGGGCCGCACGTCCGCCCGGGGAAAGCGGACGCACCGCCGGCGCTCACCAACTGTTCCTTTCACGGGAACCTTGTTTTCCGCGACCGCCGGACGTCGGCGATCTTCCGGACCGTCGGAAGCAGGCACGCGTCAATCCAGCCGCGCGCCCGATTCATCGGTGCGGCTGTCGCGCAACTTCGATCCGTTGCCCGGGCGACCGGCCATGCTGCCTTCTTCTTCGTTGGCGTCCACGGCCGGCACGTTTCCGATCTTGGCCGCGGCGTCGCTTCGCACGTCGCCAGTGCGGTCCTTGTCCGAGACCTTGGGCTCGGATTCCTGCGGGTTTTTCTGCTTTTCCATCATGGTCTCCAATGCGTCAGTCAGGGATTGCGGGTGCGCGGCGCAGAGGTGCGCAGGTCGGTGGCGGCATCGCCCGGCGCGGGCACGTTGCCCTGGACCTGGTCATAGCCGGTGGCGCTGGCGGTGCGGTTGCCATGGATGCCCAGCCCCATGTCCGCTTCCGCGGAGGAGCCGGTCCAGGTGCTGCCCCGTTCGGCGGCGTCGGTGCGTTCACCGTAGGAGCCGGTCTGCGCGCCGGTATTGTCGCGATCGATGCCCGCTTCCAGCAGGGTGAGGTCGATGGCGCGATCCCAGGTGTCGCTGAGGCGGCGGGCCATGGCGTATTCGTCATTTTTGTTGAGGCGTGCGATTTCCGCGGTGCGGCTGTCGCCGGCGCGCATGGCCAGCCGTTCGAGCAGTTCGTAGGCGGCGATCTCGACGTGCTCGGTCACGAAGCCGTCGCGCTGATTTTTGCCGGGCTTGTCGGCCCGCATGGCATCGCCCATGGATTTGAACCAGGAGCTGACCGCGGCGGTGGCTTCGCCGACAGCGGACTTGCCCTTGCCCAGCTCATCGAGCCGCTGGGCCAGGCGCTGCTCGTGCACCACGGTTTCCGCCCGGTGCTGCTTAAGCAGGTCCAGCATCTGCGGGTCCTTGGTGTTGGAAATCATCGAGTCCAGCATGTTGAGCACGTTGTGCTCCAGGGCGTGGGTGTCCTGCAGGTAATCCAGCAGTTTTTCCTGAAGATCGTTCGATGCCATGACTTTTTCTCCTGTACCGAGACGTTCCGCTCATCATTTCCACGAGCAGCGGCCATCCGGGGCAAGTTGCAACGCCTATGCCCGCAGAGCACCATTTCCCCGATCCGCGGATCTCCCCCGGGCCCCCACTCCCCCTGCCCCGTGCCGTTTCCCCCCTCCTCTCTTTTCCGTTAAAACATGCCCATGCACACCGAAACCCTCCCCGCCCTGATCGCCGCCATCGCCCTCTCCATTTACTGGGGCTACGTGATCATCAAGCTGTTCCGCCTGGCGCGGAAGATCGGCAAGGATCCCAATGCCCTGCCGCGGGAGCGCACCGGCCAGCTCATGCGTATTCTGTGGTATCCCTGCATCCTGGTGCTGATCGGGGGGCTGTGGTTCGCGGCGATCGTGCCGCCGCACCGCCTGTCGCACATGTCGGCGGCCTGGCTGGTCGCCTGGCTGTGGCAGCCGGCCCCGTGGTGGACAGTCACCGCGGCGGTCGCCTCGCTGCTGTGCGTGGTGTGCACGGTGATCACCTTTGTCTGCTGGCGAAAAATGGGCCGCTCCTGGCGCATCGGCATCGATCCCAACGAAACCCTGGCGCTGGTATCGACCGGCCCCTACCGGCTGGTCCGCCACCCCATCTATGCCCTGCGGATGATCATCAACACCTGCGCGTTCCTGATGGCCCCGACGCTGCTGGTGCTCCTGCCGGCGGCGATCGACTTCCTGCTGCTGCAGATCGAGGCCCGGCGGGAGGAACGGTACATGGAATCGACCCACGGCGGCGCCTATGCCGCCTATAAGAAATCGGTGGGCCGCTTCGTACCGCGGACCTTCCTCGTGTAGAATGGCTCCCGCCGGGCGCCCCGTAGGCACTCTGTTCGCCCGGACACCGAGGACCGCCATTTGTGACCCAGGTCGCCGCCACACCTTCCGCCAACGCCTTGAGCCTTTCGCGCCGCGCGCCGGCCGCGCCTGCGGTGCACCTCAACCCCTTCCAGCTCTTGATGCGCCGCTGGGCCGACCTGCACCCCTACAACGCCGGGCAGGTGATGGAGGTTTCCGGTTCGCCGGATCGGGAACGCTGGAAGGCGGCGATTGAATCGACGCTGGCGGACATGGGGCTGGGGGTGCCGCGGTTTTCGCACAAGGACCGGATCGCCCATTTCACGCCGCCGGCTGAAATTTCCGTGGATCAATCCGCCGAGTGTCTGCAGACTTTTTTCAACGAAGAACTCAACCGCCCCTTTGCCGCGGGCGATGTTCCCATCCGTTTTTGTACCCTCCCCGCCGGCGATGCCCCGGAGCCCTCGCACTACCTTGCTGCGGTGTATGACCACTGGATCGCCGACTCCCGCGGCATGCGCGAGCTGATGGCCCGCATCTTCGAACGCTACCAGCATCCGGAGCGGCCCTCGCGGCTGGCGCCGCTGACGCTGGAGGCGCCCGGTTTCGCCGGCCTCTTCCGCCAGCACACCGGCCGCCTGACCCGCACCCGCGCCATCCGCGAATCGCTGAAGAACGTGTGGCGGCAGCGGCATGGCTTCCGGGTGAACATCGCCGACCCGCTCGATTTCACCTCGCGGTTCCAGATCTCGCGCCTGCCGGATGGCCTGATCGACAACGTCTACCGCTTCTCGAAGGCCAACGGCGGCAGCGTCAACGACACCTTCCTCGCGGCCCTGGGCCAGACGATGGGCGACTGGACGCACCACGAGCGCACCACCCGCAAGCGCAAGTTCTTCCACTTCCGCCGGCAGCAGATCGGGCTGGGGACGATCGTCGATATTCGCGATGCCGCGGCCGAACCGCTGGACCGGGTGTTCAACCTGTACCTGTCGTCGTACGTCGTGCTGTTGAAGGATGCGGAGAAGCGGGGCGCGACGGAGCTGACCCGCGAGATCGCGCAGCAGACGGCGCAGCTCAAAAAATCCTTCGCCACGGTCAAGGGGTTCTGGGCGCTGGCGATGGCGCGGTTCTGGTGGGACCTGTACGCCTCGAACCGTTATCGCTCGCAGCTTCTGCACAAGACGGTGCCGGTGGTGGCGGGCATCTCCAACGTGAACATGACGCACTCGTTCTTCGACGCCCAGGACGCGGACGCGCAGGATCCCACCGCCCCGAAGTGCCTGGACTACATCCGCATCTCGCCCACCGGCCCGCTGCTGCCGCTGGTCTTCACGCTGACGACCCTGCGGAACCGCCTGACGCTGTGCATCACCTACCGCACGACCAGCTTCACGGACCAGCAAGCCACGGCCCTTGGCGAAGACTTCACGAAGCGCCTCTCCAACCTGACTGCATAAGCAATCCTTTCGCGTCGTGCGCTTGCCGTTCGCCTTGAGGGCCTGCATGCCCCACCAGGTAAAACTCATCTTCACTTGCGCAGTGATCGGTATCGCGATCGCCGTCCTCTTCATCAACCCGCGCGTCGACAACGCCGGCCCGGGCTGGATGTGGCGCGGCGGCCGCAAGGATGGCCTCCGGAATCTCCTTTGCCGCGAGGATGGCACGCTGCGCAAATACACGAAGCCCGCCATCCTGTGCTGGTTCGCTCTTGGCCTTGCCCTCCTCTGGTTCGCGGTTCCCGGGAAATAACTCTCCGCGTTCACGGGTTTTCCTTACAATCCGGCCATGGCCCTTCTTTCCGCGATGATCGATACGTTGTTTCCGCCGGTGTGCTGGGTGGATTCTTCGGCGGTGGCGGTGGCGGGGTTGTCGGAGAGGGCGCGGGTGGGGGTGGCGGTGCTGGCGGCGCAGCCGCATTGTCATCGGTGCGGGTTGACGACGGGACCGCATGAGCAGGTGCACGGGCCGGGGGAGCCGTGCGGACGGTGTGGGGAGCGGGAGACGACGCTGCGGTGCACGGCGCGGGTGGGGACGTTTTCGGAGCCGCTGGTGACGCTGGTGCACAAGCTGAAGTTCGGGCGGCAGTGGGAGGTGGCGCGGACGGTGGCGCCGTTCCTGCATCATGCGATTGCGCGGACGGCGCAGGCGACGGGGGAGCGGGTGGATGCGCTGGTGCCGGTGCCGCTGCATTGGCTGCGGCGGGCGCGGCGGGGGTTCAACCAGTCGGAGGAACTGGCGCGGGAGGTGGCGGCGCTGTCGGGGCATCCGGTGGTGCATGGCCTGGCGCGGAGCCGGCGGACGGCGGAACAGGCGCGGTTGAACTCCCCCACCGCGCGGCGGGAGAACCTGCGGCAGGCGTTTCGGGGGCGGCCGCTGAAGGAACTGGCGGGGAAGTCGGTGTGGCTGATCGATGACGTGTCGACGACGGGGGCGACGCTGCACGCGGCGGCGACGGCGCTGCGGAGGTTGCCCAAGGAATGGCGGCCGGCGGCGATCAACGCGGCGGTGTTGTGCATCACGGACCATGCGGCGCCCCCACCAACGATGCCGGAGCTGGAGGGGGAGTGATATTTCGTAAGTCGTTGGTGGGGGAAAAGTTGTGCTTTTTGGGGGTGGTTTTTTGCGTAGTTTTGGGGATTTTTGGGGGTTTCGTCCTGAAAAAGGGGCGTTTTTTAGGGTGATAATGCGGGTGGTGGCGTTTTCGGGGGTGAAAAGGCGGGGTGTAAGTGAGGGTAAGTGGGGTTATGCGCGGGTAAGAGGGGATAAGTTGGCGTGGGCGGTGAACGTCAATGTTTCAGACTGGAGATGTAGGCTTTGAGGAGTTCTTCGTCCTTGGGGTCGCGTTCGTAGGTGGCGAGGGGGGGCATGCGGGGGACGCCGTCGGCCTGGATGCGTTTGAGGAGCATGGAGTGGGCGGGGTCTCCGGGGACGAGGACGCGGGCGGCGTTGTCGCCGCGGTTGGCGACGAGGAGGCCGTTGATAAGGTTGGCGCCTTCGGTGGAGGTGGTGGGGCGGGCGTCGAAGAGGCCCTGGACGATGCCGCCGGGCTGGTGACATTGGACGCAGTTGGCGCCGAGGTAGCTGCGGACGCGCCATTCGAGGGGGGCGGAGGCGTCGTCGGCCTGGGCATAAGCGCCGAGGGTGCTGGGGGCGGGGACGGGGGTTGAGGGGGAGAAATAGCCGGCGCGGTGGAGCATGTCGATCTGGTTCTCGTGGCCGGCGCCGGCGCCGTTCATCTGCCAGGTGTTCATGCCGAGGATGCCGCCGGTGATCTGGGTGTGGCAGGTGAGGCATTCGCTCTGGCTGGGGTAATGCCAGAGTTGTTTGCGGGAGGCGCCGCCGTCGTTGATGGTGAGTTCTTCGTCGAGGCCGCCTTCGGGGACGAGGTCGGCGTCGGAGTTGTCGGGTCGCCACTTGTAGGTGATGCCGTAGACGCCGGTGGCGTTTTTGAGGATGAAGCGGGTTTCGAGGCGGCGTTTGGTGGCGGCATCGCCGCGGGTCATCTCCATGTCGAAGTGTTTGACCCAGACCATGCCGGCGGGGAAGGACCAGTTGCCGGTGGGGTTGAAGCCGATGGTGTCGGCAGCGCGGGGAAGCATGAACCAGCGGGTTTTGATGGCGTAGTCGGACCAGAAGGAGACGTTGGGGGCGTAGGGGACCATGCCGGGGGCGGGCTCGAGGGTTTTGAGGTCTTTGAAAGCGCCGACCTGGGAGAGGAGCTTGGGCGGGGCAGCGCCCTGCGTGCCGGTGCGGACGAGGCGGCCGATGCGGCCCATAGCGCCGGGCTGGAGGGGACCGATGTCGCAGAAGAGGATGTCGCCGTTGCGAGGGTCGGGGGAGAATTCGACGGGGGTGCCGACGTTGCTGGCGAGGAGCTGGGGGGTCCACTTGCCGTCTTTTTCGCGGAGGGCCCAGACGCGTTTGCTGACGTAGTCGCCGAAGATGTAAGCGCCGGTGAGCTCGGCGAACTTGGTGCCGCGGTAGACGAAGCCTCCGGAGATGGATTCGCCGGAGAACTGGTTGTTGCGCATGCGGGCGTGGGCGTATTCGTAGATGGGATCGAGGAGCCTGGCGGCGGGGGGCGTGGCGCGGACGCGAGGGCCTTCGTGGAGGGCCTCGCGGTAGGACCAGCCGTAGTTGCCGCCCTTGGTGATGAGGTCGACTTCCTCCCAGAGGTCCTGTCCGACGTCGGCGGCGAAGAGGCGTCCGGTGGCATCATCGAAGGAGAAGCGCCACGCGTTGCGGAGGCCGTTGGCATAGATTTCGGTGCGGACGCGCTCGGGGTTCACGGGCTTGCCGAAGTAATCCTTGATGCCGACGAGGGGGTTGTCGGCGGGGATGCGGTAGGCGGCCTTGCCGTCGACTTTGTTGACGGCGGAGGGGAAGGTGGTGGATTCCTGGGCGTGGGGATTGGGCTCGAGGTTTTCGGGCTTGGCGTCGACATCGATGCGGTAGATGGCGGCGAAGAAATCCTTGTCGACGAAGGAGGCGTTGTTGTAGGAATCGTTGGCGTTGCCTTCGTCGCCGTTGGAGAAGTAGAGGTAGCCATCGGGGCCGAACTTGATGCAGCCGCCGTTGTGGTTGGGGGCTTCATCGAGCTGGGTGATGAGGGGAAGCTCGCTGGACATGTCGGCTTCGTTGGGGTTGGTCCTGGAGACGGAGAAGCGGGAGATGCGGTCGAAGCCGACAGCGCGGCCGCGCTCGGGGACGACGGGGTTGTAAGTGATGTAGAAGTAGCCGTTGTTTTTAAAATCGGGGTGGAAGGCGAGGCCAAGGAGACCCCATTCGACGGCTTGTCCGAGGCTCCAGCCTTTTTTGCGGAGGTAGGGGGTGAGCTCCATGAAGACGGCCTTTTTGGGGCCGCCGTTTTTGCCGTCGAGGTCGGTGATGACGTCGATGGTGCCGGTCTTGCTGAGGACGAAGAGGCGCTGGGTTTCGCCGGGGGGGCTGACGATGGAGAGGGGCTGGGGGAAGGCCATGGCGCCTTTGCCGTTGCCGGAGAAGAAATCGACGGCAGTGTAGCCGGTGGCGATGGGGAGTTCCGGGGGGAGTGCGAAGGGTTTGTAGTCGGCGCGCGCGGCCGCGGCGGCTGGTGGGGCGGCGGCCTCGGGGGCGGGCGCGGAAGTTTGCGCCCAGAGGCGGGGGAGTGTGAGTGCGGCGGTGAGGATGCCCGCGGCGAGAACCGTGGGATAGAGGCGATACCACTTGCGCACGTGAGCGCTCCTTTTCAGTTTCGATTCAGGCTTTGCGGATTTTTGCGCGGCCCGCCGTGACCCGGGCGGTGGCATTGCGCGTGTCGACGACGACCCGCGCGTGCTTCACGATCAGGTCGTAGTCATAGGCGGAGTGATCGGTCGAAATGACGACGACGTCGTACTTTTTGAGCGAGGCGGGGGTGAGGGGGACGCTCTTTTTCTTGAGGTCGTGCTCGCGCTGCTTGTGGGTGGTGGGGATGTGGGGGTCGTTGTAGTCGACTTTTGCGCCGCGGTGTTCGAGCTGTTCGATGAGGATGATGGAGGGGCTTTCGCGGAGGTCATCGACGTCTTTCTTGTAGGCGAGGCCGAGGACGAGAATGCGGGAGCCCTTCATGGCCTTGCCGCGCTCGTTGAGGGTGTCGGCGATTTTTCCGATGACGTAGTAGGGCATGGAGACGTTGAGTTCGCCGGCGAGCTCGATGAAGCGGGCGGTGACGTCGTAGCGTTTGGCTTTCCAGGAGAGGTAGAACGGGTCGATGGGGATGCAGTGGCCGCCGAGACCGGGGCCGGGGTAGAAGGGCTGGAAGCCGAAGGGCTTGGTTTTGGCGGCGTCGATGACTTTCCAGACGTCGATGCCCATGCGGTCGAGGATGACCTTGAGCTCGTTGATGAAGGCGATGTTGATGCAGCGGTAGCAGTTTTCGAGGATCTTGGAGGCCTCGGCGATTTCGCAGCTTTCGACGGGGACGACGGTCTGGACGGCGCAGGCGTAGAGGGCGGCGGCGGCCTGGAGGCTGGGGGGGTCGAATCCGCCGACGACCTTGGGGATGGAGGCGGTGTGGAAGTCTTTACGGCCGGGGTCTTCGCGTTCGGGGGAGTAGGCGAGGAGGAACTCTTTGCCGACGTGGAGGCCGGATTTTTCGAGGGCGGGGAGGACGACTTCGCGGGTGGTGCCGGGGTAGGTGGTGGATTCGAGGACAACGAGCTGGCCGCGTTTGAGGTGTTTGCCGATGACGGCCGCGGTGCTGGCGACGTAGGTCATGTCGGGGTCGCGGTTTTTGGTGAGGGGGGTGGGGACGCAGATGATGAGGGCGTCGCATTCCTTGAGGCGGGAGAAATCGGTGGTGGCGTCGAAGCGTTTGCCGGAGACGAGTTCCTTGACGTAGCTGGAGGGGATGTGCTTGATGTAGCTTTGGCCGGCGAGGAGTTTTTTGACCTTGAGGGGGTCGACATCGAAGCCGACGCAGCGGAGTCCGGCGCCGCCGCCGGAGGCGGACTGGCCCTGGGTGAAGGCGCGGACGAGGGGGAGGCCGACGTAACCGAGGCCGAGGACGCCGACGACGGCGGTGCCATTTTTGATGCGTGCGAGGAGATCATCGACCATGGGTCCGCCCTGAAAAACTTGTGAAAGTGAGCCGCCATTATAGGGAGCGCGGGAAGCACCGCCATGTCCCGGGCAGGCTTCGTTTCAGCGCCGGGTTTTGGCTATACTCTCACGTCCCCGGCTTCGTGAAAGGACCTCGATGAACCGCACCGCGTGCCGCGCTTTGCTTGCGGCGATTGTCGCCGCCGCCGTTGTTCCGGTTTCCACTGCTTCTGCGTGGAGTCATCAGGGGCATATTTTGATCACGCGTCTGGCGGCGCTGCGGATCATCGACGACGCGGCGGCGCCGCAGGGGCTGCGGGATTTTCTCAAAGCGAACATGAAGTATGACCTGGAGTCGTGCCGGGTGATGGCGGTGTCGGGGGAGGACCTGGGGCCGGAGGGAAAGAATTACGTGTTCGGTCTGGACGGGGCGTGCACGCTGCCGGACCGGATCATTTCGACGGCGGCGGGCAAGGTGAAGATCGAGCCGTATGGGCAGCCGGAAGCGAAGATGCACTTCACGGACATGGAGTGGCTGTCGAAGGAGCCGGTGTTCAAGAAGGATTTGTCGAACAAGCCGGATTTGGGGGCGATTCCGAAGGATCCGAAGAATGCGGGCTGGCAGGAGGCGGGGTTTGTGCCGTTCCGGGTGGAGGAGTCGTACAAGAATTTGGTGAGCGAATTCAAGAAGGGCGGCGGGGATTTCAAGAATGACGATGCGCTGCACTGGACGGGGTACCTGGCGCATTACATCGAGGATGCGCACCAGCCGCTGCATGCGACGATCGACTACCGGGCGCTGAGCTTTCTGGATGGGAAGGTGAGCACGGTGCACGCGGTGCGGACGAAGCTGTCGAACGGCGGGGAATCGGTGAGTTACCGGGTGGACCGGAACGCGCCGATCAATCCGCATGGCGACATCGAGTTCCAGCTTTTCGTGAACACCAACGAGCCGCGGAAGACGCTGCGGCAGGAATTCTGGAAAGAGCTGACCAGCCGGATCGACGAGAAGGCGAAGGATGCGGCGCACCAGCCGGTGGCGATTGCGGGGCTGGGGGCAGCGTACGATGGGTACACGCTGACGCTGCAGATTCTGTCGGACAGTTACGATTACCTTCCGGCGATCGGCAAGGCGGCGGAGGCGGGCTATTCGAGCGGGGAGTTCAACCCGCAATCGTTTTTCACCTCGACGGACACGGTGAAGGGGCGGCAGCTGGACACGATCCAGTTGATCGCGGACCGGAATGCGTCGGCGGTGCTGCAGGTGGAAGCGGCGTTTCGCCACGCCTGGGCCGACGCGCATCCGTGAGCTGTGCGGGCACCGGAACAAAAGGAGCATCATGCAGGACGACATTCGGGACATACTGATCGACCGTTATGCGATCCAGGCGCGGGTGTACAAGATGGCGCAGCAGCTGGCGGCGGATTATGACCAGCGCGAATTTGTCCTGATGCCGTTGCTGACGGGGTCGATCATTTTCGTGGCGGACCTGGTGCGGCATCTGCCGGTGCTGATGCGGATCGACGTGATGGCGGTGTCGAGTTATCCGGGGAAGTCGACGACGAACCAGGGGACGCGGATTTTGTATCCGAACACATTTGATGTGGGGGGGAAGCACGTGCTGGTGATCGACGACATCCTGGATTCGGGGCGGACGCTCAAGAGCGTGCGGAACCTGCTGGCGGAGCAGGGGGCGGCGAGCGTGAAGACGTGCGTGCTGCTGAAGAAGAAGCTGGCGGCGCCGCCGGCGACGGAGGCGGATTACCTGGGTTTTGAGATTCCGGATGAGTTCGTGGTGGGGTATGGGCTGGATTTCAACGGGTATTACCGGAACCTGCCGGACATCGCGATCCTGCACCACCGGGTGTTCGCGCCCGGCGCGTAACGGCGGGCGGCCCCGTATAATCTGGGCATGCCCATCGCGCCGCACCACCCTGCCGATCCGCGCCTTCCCACGCACCTTCCCGCCGACGAATCCGCGCCGCTGGCGCCGGCTTACATTGCCGCGGGGGTGCCGGAGGAATTGCTGCACGGGGACGAGGTCGTGCTGCTGCTGACCAAGCCGTCGCTGTGGTTCATTTTGCTGACGAGTTTCCGGTTCATGCTGACGACGGTGCTGCTGGGGGTGCTGGCGGTGCAACTGCTGGCGATGCCGTCGATCAATTATGTGTCGCCGCCGGTGGTGGCGGCGATCACGGTGCTGATCTGCATCGGTCGTCTGGTATGGGCGATCCTGGTGTGGACGAGCCACATTTACATGCTGACGGACCGGCGGATCGTGACGATCAAGGGGGTGGTGAACGTGACGATGGTGCAGGTGAATTTGCGGAAGGTGCAGCGGACGGAGCTGTATCGGCCGTGGATTTTCCGGATTTTCGGCATCGGGACGATCGGGGTGGCGACGGCGGCGACGAACACGATCGACACGACGTGGGTGATGGTCGGGCGGCCGATACCGACGCACGAGCAGATTGTCGCGGCCATCCACAAGGTGCAGTGATTGCATGAGCGCGATGCCTCCGCCGCCGCCGCATCCGGACCTGGCGTATGCCGTGCCTGTGGGGCACCGGGAGGGGGTTCTTCCGCGGGTGTGGCCGAGCTACTGCGATTTCGTGATTCTGCTGGGGACGGTGCTGGGGGCGCAGGTGTGCATCTGCGTGATGCTGGCGGTGTACCTGGTGGCGACGGGGACACCGGCGGGGGTGCTGGGGGACAAGGTGATGGAGCTGGTGGCGCAGCCGCCGGTGTTTGCGGGGGTGCTGGGGCTGACGATCTGCATTGAAGCGTGCGCGGCGGTGGTGCCGGCGATTCTTTCGCCGACGCCTTTTCGGGCGCGGCTGTCGCTGACGGGGTCACGGATTTCCTGGGTGGTGCTGGTGCTGGCGGCGATCGGGAGCACGGCGTATGGGGTGTCGTTCGATGCGTTTGCGCAGCTTTTTTCGCTGCGTTCGGCGAGCCTGGAACAGCTCTCGGACACGCTTTCGAGCGCGGAGGGGTTCTCCGCGGCGGTGATCGCGTTCCTGGTATGCGTGGCGGGGCCGATCGTGGAGGAGCTGGTTTTTCGGGGGTATATCCAGACGCGGCTGGTGGCGCGTCACGGGGCGTTTGTGGGGATCCTGCTGGCGTCGCTGTTCTTCGCGATCCTGCACATGAACCCGCTGCATTCGACGTTTGCGTTCGGCTTCGGCATCTGCATGGGGATCATGGCGCATCGGTCGGGGTCGATTTTTCCGACGATTTTCGCGCACATCGTCAACAATTCCTTTGCGACGCTGGCGAACTGGACGCTGCCGGCGCCGCAGACGTGGGAGACGCAATTGATGGTGGGGCTGGGCGCTGGGGGCGTGTCGGTGGTGCTGCTGGCGTCGCAGTTCCTGGTGAAGCCTAGACGTCGACCCGCATGGCCGCAATCGGTTCCATGCGAGCCGCCCGCCATGCCGGATAGAGCGCCGCCGCCGCCGTGACCACCACCCCAATGAGCAGCGAGGCCGCGGCGATGAGGCCGGCGGAGGACCAGGGGAGGTGGGCCCAGGCGGCGGTTCCGTAGGTTTTGAGGAGCATGAGGATGGAGAGGCCCATGCCGACGAGGACGCCGGCGGCGGTGCCGGCGGCGCCGAGGAAGAGGGATTCGAGGAAGAAGAGTTTGAGGATGAAGGTGTCGGGCGCGCCGAGGCATTTCATGGTGCCGATCTCGCGGAAGCGTTCCATGACGCTCATGAGCATGGCGTTGGAGATGCCGACGAGGCAGACCAGTAGGGAGAGGGCGAGGAGCCAGACGGTACGGCTGACAGCGCCGCTGTCGGGGGCGGGGCCGCCTTCGACCGAGACGGCGGCGGCGACGGCGGGGCCGAAGACGCGGGTGGCCCAGACGTTGGTGAGGAAGGCCATGGCCATGGCGATGGTGACCAGGGTGAGGACCGAGCGGCCGGCGCGGGCGCGGAGGCTTTTGGCGGCGATCTCGCCAGCCCGCCAGGTGGTCAGCCGCACGCGTTTGTCGGTCATGCAGGGTCTCCGGCAGGCGCGACCAAGGCGACGAGGCCTCGCTTGACCAGCATTTTCAGGAAGGCCGTGACGGCGACTTCGGCTTCGCGCAGGTTCACGCGCTGGCCGGCGGCGAAATCCTCGATGAG
>JBEHXY010000064.1:0-13446 GCA_048498455.1 Planctomycetota bacterium
TGACGCTGGAGGGGCCGAAGCTGCTGGCGAATTTTTTGAAGCGCGGGGAGGCGGTGGGGGTGTGACGGGAATGACGAATGACGAAGCACGAATGACGAAATTCGAATGACGAAACGGGGCGGGGCGTGGCGTGGAGGGCGTGATGTTTGAGCTGGATCATGTGGCGGTGCAGGTGAAGGATGTGCCGGCGGGGGTGAAGTTTTACGTGGAGACGTTCGGGGCGGAGGTGTTGTATGCGGATGAGACGTGGGCGTTTTTGAAGATGGGGCAGGGGAAGCTGGCGCTGGTGCGTCCGGAGCAGCATCCGATGCACGTGGCGCTGCGGGTGGATGTGGCGAGCCTGGAGGCGGCGGCGGCGAAGGCGGGGAAAACGGTGGATGTGCATCGGGATGGCACGCGCGGGATTTATGTGGAGGATCCCGCGGGGAATGTGCTGGAGCTGATTTACTATCCGCCGGGGGAAACGGCGTATGAAAACTCAAAACTCAAAACGCAAAACGCAAAACCTTAGGCGAGGGCGGGGGCGTTGGGGGAGGGGTGATTTCTTTCCGGCGGGGCGGGATTGCCGGCGCGGGTGTGCTTCTTTCAGGGCTGGTCGGGAGTTGCGGGGGCGCGGGCGGCGGCGACTTTAGCGGTGGCGGCGGCGCGGGCAGCGGCGCGGCTGGCGTGGCGGGCGGCGATGGATTCGGCGGCGGCGGCGGCGTTGCGGAATTGCAGCGACATCAGCAGTGAAAACATCGTGGCCCAGGCGAGGAGCGAGCCGAGGATCGCGATCAGGGGGAAGGCGCACATGAAAAGGGCCAGGTACTCGGGGCGGGCGAGATCGAAGAGGGTGAGCAGGAGGAGGAACATGCAGAGGCCGGCGATCATCCAGGCGAGGTTGAGGGCCTGGGAGGCGAGGGTGTCGGAGGGGATGCGGATGGCCAGCCCGCGCAGGTGAAAGCCGAGGCAGAAGGCGTGGGCGGCGGTGGCCAGCAGGATCGGGTAGAGCAGCAGGTGGGCGGCGCGGTCGCTGGCGTCGCCGGGGGCATGCAGCGTGAGCGGCAGCCAGAGCAACACGACCGCGAGGCCGGCGAGACGTGCAGGCAGCGCGAGCGGTGATTTCTCGGAAGGGGCGGGCTCGCGCACGGTGGCCAGCAGCGTGCCGAGAAAGGCGAGGATGGGGGCGGCGAGATGGAGGTAACGATCGGCGGGGGCGCGGTGCATCCAGGTGAGAATGATGGCGGCGACGTAAGCGGCGATGGCAGGCACCAGGAGCAGCGTGCCCAGCGAGAGCGTGCGGACCCAGCCGGTGGAGGCGAACTGCAGGAGGTTCACGGCCGAGGGTTCGAGGGAGCCGGTGCAATCGGGGCAGCGGTTCTTGGCGGTTTTTCCGCGGATCAAAAAGCCGCAGTGGGGGCAGGGTTTCCCGGGGGTTTCGTCGGCGACGACGGGGGCGCGTGCGGGGGCGCGGGTTGGGAGTTCCTCGGGGGCGGGGGTGACGCGCTGGGGCGGTGCGGGCGCGGGCTCTTTGGGCAGGGGTGCGAAGTCGTAGGAAGAATCGGGCGCGTCGGACATAACGAAGTCCTTGGGGACTCAGGGGGAGCGGTCGAGAATCATGGGGCGGCGGGCGGAACGGAAGGATCGGAGGGAGCCACCGGGCCGGCGGACCTGGTGGTGGGCGCGGGCGCGTTGACGGAGATTTTGACGATGCGTCCGGCGGTCATGCGCTTCACGGAGAGGCGGATGTCGGTCTGGCCGGCGGTGAGCTTTTCGAAATCCTTCACGTTGGCGACCGGCTGGTCGTTGACGTGGGTGATCAGCTCGTAGGGTTTGAGCCCGGCGACGGACGCCTTCGATCCCTGCTCGATCTTGGCGACGATCACGCCGGGATCCTCGGGCTTTTTCTGCAGGTAGCGGCGGACTTCATAAGTCATGTCGCGGACGGTGATGCCCAGCGGGGCGGACTTGAAGCGCGGCGCGGAGGCGTAGTTCGGCGGGCCCTCCACGACGGTGAAGTCCTTGCTGTCGACCTTGTTGTCGTGGAAGAACTCGATGGAATATTTCGCGCCGAAACCCAGGTCGGTGATCGCGCGGATGAGCGGATTTTCGACCGCGGGCCAGGGCGAGGGGATGCGGTCGAAAACGGATTCCGGGGCTTCGCCGAGGCGGTCCCAGGGGAAGGCTTCGCCGCCGAGGGGATCGTTCTCGAGGTGCACGTCGATGGGCTTGGGCTGGTTGGGGGCGTGGACGCGCAGGACGATCCACCCGGCCTCAACGCCGGCCTTGGCGGCGGGCGAGTCGGGGTAGACATAGGTGACCACCGCACCGGATTCGCCGTCGGAGGTTTGATCGGAAACGTTGTTGGCGCGGGCGAGTTCCTGCGACAGCGGCTGGAGTTCCACGCCGACAAACGCGAGGCGGCTTTCCTGCGACTCGGTCAGAGGCACGTTGGCGGGATCGGCGGAGGTGGCGAGGTTCTTGAGGGCGTCGGCGATTTGCCCGGCGCTGGTGGGAATGGGTGCATCGTCGCGGCCATAGCGTTCGGCGGTGGCGGCCTTTTCGCGGCGGGCGATCGGCAGGGCGAGCAGTGCGCCCTCGGGGGTGAAGAGGAAGGTGCTCTTGTCTTCGCCGACGAGCTGCGGATACACGTTGCCGCGCCAGCCGGTGCGGAAGCCGGCGATGCGGCGGTGATCGAACGTGGCGACGCGCTTTTCGCCCTGCAGGAGAATCTCGGCGGCGGGAAGCAGGGCGCCTTTGAAGTCGCGGATGTCGGCGGTGGAAAGGGTCGGTGCGGACGCTGCGGGCTTGTCGGTGGTGACGACGAAGGCGCCATAGTCGGCGAGGCTGGCTTTGAACTTCGCGTCGATGGGGGGTTCGGTGGCGAGGCGGATGCGTTCGAGGCGGGCGGTGATGGTGGGCTTGAGATTGGCCAGCACGAGGAAGGTGGAGGGGTCGACCTGGACGGCGAGGACTTCCTGGACGGTGTCGTTCTGTTCCTCGCCGCGCATCAGCATCTGCATGCGGGGGTCGTTGTTTTTGGGGCTGCGGAAGTTGAGGGTGGCGCGGACGATGGAGCCGGCGGCCGCCTGGTCGAGTTTGCCGGTGAGTGCGGCGAGGTCGGCGGCGGAGGTGGCGGGCCAGGAAAGCGGCGCGGTTTTCCAGGCGTTGCCGGCGGGAAGGGCGCCGCCGGTGGTGATGGTGACGGGCGTGCCATCCTCGGCCAGCACCAGCCCGGCGGGAGCGGTGAAGGTTTTCTTGTCGCCGGTGAAGCTGAACGAGCCGCCAAGCGATTCGACGGCGACATGCCAGCGGGCGTCATCATCGTCGAGAGAGATGATGGCATAGGGGCCGGGCTTGTCGCCGGAGAAAGCGAGAAGCGCCGGACCGGGCAGGGGCTTGTCGAGGGAAAGGATGACGGCGTTCTGGCGGGCGGGGAAGGAAGCGATGGTGGCGGCGGCACGATCCCTGGCCTCACCGGCGGGGCTGTAGCGGCGGACAGCGATCGACTTGATGAAGCGCGGGTGGAGCTGGAGGTCGCGGGTGACGACGTGGGTGGCGTCGGCGAGGTAGCCGGCGATCTCGAGCGGGCGCTCGTCCTTGACGACTTCCTCGCCATCTTCGGAGCCGTAGCGATCATTGCCGGAGTACCCGCCGAGGCGCGGGGCTTCGCCCTTGTCGTACTGCAGGGTGTATTCGACGATGACGAGCGCGGGTTGGGCGGCGGCAACGAGTTTGGATTGTTTTTCGAGTTCGGCGGCGGGGTCTTTTTTGGCCGGTTCGGTGGTTTGCGCGGGGGTGAGGGTGGCCAGGAATAACGCCGCCGAGAAGGCAGCGGAGGCGAGGGCGACGCGGGCATGGTGCATGGCGGATTCCTGTGGAGGGAAGACGGGGCTGCGCATTGGTGCGGAGGTCGAGTTGTACCAGTTGCTTAGATGGGTCTCAATGGCCGAGTGAAATTCGCGCCAGGCCAGCCGGCGATTTGGGCCCGTCGGGCGCGGCGGCTGCGTGGAGGCTCTTCCTGCTCCGCGCAAGTCATTCAGGCGTAAGCAGCTACGATGTTTCGCCCCTGCGAAAGAAGCCCTGCCCGGGCGGCTCTATAATGAACCGAGGAGTTTGCGATGACTCGGGCCTTGGTTCAACCTCGGGCGGCGGGCGCGGGAACGGGACCGCGGTACAGCGGCTATATCCTTTATCTGTATGCCTTCGACATTGCCTACGAGATGGCGCGGGGAGCCCTCTCGACCCTGCTCGGACAGCCGGTGGCGCAGTTCCAGATGGACGCCACCAAGCGGGCGCCGCGGCAGCTCTTTTTCTATCGCCCCCAGGTGGTGCGGCTGCCGCCGCTGGAGCGCTTGAACCCCCGCGGCCTCGGAACCGATGGCGGCGCCGTGCGCATCGACCGGCAGGTGAAGATTTTCTCCGTCGGGGCGATTTCCATCACCTTCAAGGTGCCCTTCGCGGTCGACGACCTCGCCGACCTGGTGCACTACCACGACCTGCGGTTCTCGACGGGATCGACGATTTACGATGAGGCGCTGGCGACCGCCGAGGAGGTGCGCAAGGAGCTGCTGCCGCACCTGTCGCGGCCGGTGGAGCGGCTGGCGGACGAGGAGGCGTACACGGTGTTCTGCATCACCACGCCGGTGAGCAGCGACGCCGGGGCTTCGGTGCCGGCGGAGGACTGGCTGGCGGGCCATCGGCGGGAAGTCGCGGCGCTGCTGACGGAGGAGCCGGACCTGGCGCACCTGTCGGACCAGGAGGCGGAGGAATCGACCAGCCGCTATCTGTCCTATTACGACCGCGACCTGGTGGTGATCGATTGGGATGCGGCGCTGATTGTCGATGAGGCCAGGTACATCGACGAGATGGTGTACCTGCTGGAACTGGCCAACCTGCAGCTCGCGGAGCTCGAGGCGTATGACCGGCTGCTGGACAACGTGATTGACCGGGCCTACCGGGACCTGGCGGCCCCGCGCGGGTTGCAGGGCGGTCTGCGGCGTCCGCGACGCTGGACCGGCGCCAAGACCCTCACCGACCTCCGCGAGATCCGCATCGACCTGGCGCGGTTGTCGGATGAGCTCTCCAACATCACCAAGTTCTTCGGCGACTGGCACCTGGCACGCTCCTACCAGGCGGTGGCCTCGCGCTTTCACCTGGCGGACTGGCACCGCACCATCGACGAAAAACTCAAGACGCTGGACGATCTTTACCAGTTGCTGCAATCGGATCGCAACCACCGGACGATGCTGATCCTCGAGGTGACGATCGTGCTGCTGTTCGTGCTGGACCTGCTGATGCTGTTCAAGGGCGGCGGGCGCTGAGGCGGGGAACGTCAAACGAAATCAGCGGGCCGGTGGTCGCCGTTCAAATTTTTCCGGTGACGGCATCGCGGGTGGGCACCATCAGGACGGCGGGTACAGGCGTGGCCGCGGCCGTGGGGCCAAGGCTGGGGGGCCGGGTGAAGGGTCGGATGAATTCCACGTGGGCGTCCGCATAGACGGCGTTCATGCCTCTGGCGGAATGGTTGAGGGAGACCCACGTGGCCAGCGGCGCAGTGCCCGCGGAGCCCAGGGGTTGGGCGGAGGGGCCGCGGGGATAGCGCGGGGCGATATCGGTCATGAGGATGGTGGCGCGGTTGCCGGGGCGCCAGGTGGCGGCCACGGTGCCGTCGGGATTCCAGGGATAACCCAGGGAATAGCCAATCTCGTCATCCGCGGAAAAGTTCAGGTGGACGTTCCGCTTGGCGGGACCATCGGCCAGCGGCGCGGGGCGGGGTTTCAGCGCGGGAACCGGGCACACGAAGATGCGGGTGTCCCGGACCAGGCCCTCGAGCGGAAGGAGCCAGAGGCTGGCGAGGGGGGAACCGGCCTGCAGGTGGTGGTCGAAGAGGAAGCGCTCGGCGTCCTGGGGCGTCGCGGCGTCGACGCCTTGCGGAGAGGTGCCCGTGTTCGCAAAGCCATACGGGGCGTACGGGACGGTCGGGAAGTAGCCGCCGTTTTCGGCGGCGTAGGTGTCCAGCGCGATGGCGATCTGGTGGAGGTTGGAGGCGCATTGCGTCACACGGGAAGGGCCCCGATGGGAGCTGCTGGGAAGCGTGACGGCGATGATGAGCAGACCGCAGCCGCCGACGAAGCACCACTTCAGCAGCGTCCCGAAGATCACCCTCAGGCGGGGGCCACGGGGAGCGCGAGCATACGCGAGGACCTGGTGGGTCATGGGGCACTCCGGCAGGCGCGCGGCGCGGGCGGCCTGCGTGACAGGATGGCAACGACACGCCATGAAGGGGAAGCCGCGAGCGTTTGCGGAACCACGGTGTCTCTGGAGAAGTGCCCGCCGGCGAACGGATTAGTCGCGCGAGAGTGGCTGGCAAAAAAAGAGGAGGCCGGCGCACATCGCGCCGGCCCCTGGAGAACGGAAGGGTCTGGGAAAGCGTTAGCGGCCGCTGGCGGAGCTGCCCGAGCTGCTGCCGGTGCCGCTGGAGCCCGAGCCGGCGGTGCTGCCGGAGCTGCCCGAGCCGCTGGAGCCCGAACCGCTGGCGCCGATGGAGCCGGAGGAGCCGGTGCCGCCGCTGCCGCCGAGCGAGCCCGAGCTGGCGGCGCTGCCGGTGGAACCCGAGCCGGTGCCGGACATGCCGGAGCCCGAGGAGCCCGAGCCGATGGAGGAGCCGGAGCTGCCGGAGCTGGCGGTTCCGCCAGAGGGCCGGGTGGTGGATCCGGAGCCGCTGTTGCCGGTGCTGCCGATGCCGGAGCTGCCGCTGATACCGCCGGAGGAGGAGGAGCCTCCGGAAGCGGACGAGCCGCCCATGCTGCCGGAGGAGCCGGAGGAACCGCTCATGCCCGCGCCAGACCCGGAGCTGGAGGAACCCGAGCCGCTCATGCCGCCGGAGCTGGACGAGCCGCTGGAGCCGCTGCCGGAGAGGCCCGAGGAACCCGACGAGCCGGAGCCCGAAGATCCGGAGCTGCCGATGCCGGAGCTGGAAGAGCCGGAACCCGAGGAGCCGCCCATGCCCTGTGCGACGACGGGCAGCGCGGTGAAAGCCAGGGCCCCGGCCATACAAGCGCCCGCCAGGATATGGTGAATGTTGAGCTTCATAAAAAAATCTCCCTGAAGATGCGCCCGCACTGCCGAACAAAGCCGCGAGCTCGGTGGGCTGGGGCGCACGCCGACGCAGGTCGTGCGCTCCGCGTCCTGATCTCTGCCGCATGACGAAAGCGCCACGGGCGAGGGAGGCAGTGAAGCAACAGGAATGCCGCCGTGAAGAAGCAGAAGGGTTTGGAGAAAGTTCCCCCGGGCGCGCCGCCGTTCACCCGGCCCGCGCCTGCAGTTTGTCCATCGCGCTGCGCATCCCGCCGCACCCACCCCGCGACGAATTACCACAACCTTCCATTGTCGAGGTTGCGCGCCGGCAGAAGCACCGTGTCGTACGGCGAACGCTCGTTGAGAAGGATGGGACTGCGCGTCGGCTGAGCGCCGGTCGCGGAAGGGCCCCCGCCGCCGACCGTGAAGATGTTGTCGTCGCCCGGGCCGATGTCGGGACGCCGCATGAACTCCGCGTGGCCATCCGCGAAGGCAATGTTCTGGCCATCGCCAAGGTGGTTGCCCGAATTCGCCATCTTGGGCATCGCCGTGCCCACCATCGAAACGTTGCGCGCGGGCGAACCGGTGCCATTGAGGGGCCCCATGTCGCTGGCGATCGCCTGCGAGCTGTCGGAGGTGTTTTTCCACCACGGGCCCACGACCGCCCCGTCCGGCTTAACCAGGTAGGGATAGGCAAACGCATAGCTGACCGCGTTGTCCGCCGGGAAGTTCGCATATAGCGTGCCGCCGGCGTCGCGCGGGGCGCCGCCCGTCGGGCAATAGGGGTCGGACTTGCAGATGAATCCGCGCGGGGAAACCTGGTCGTTGATCACCAGCAGCCAGGGGCCCGCGAGCGGCGAACCGTTCTGGGCGGACCTTCCGGAGGCCAGGTACTTGATCGCGTCATCCGAGGCCGCCGTCCCGGTGCTTTCGGTCGAGGTGCCGGCGTTCGCGGTGCTGAAGGGGGCGTAAGGCACGACGGGATAGATGTCGTTGTTTTCGACGGCGTACACCATCATGGATTGGGAGATGCCGCGCATGTTGGCGGCGCAGGCCGAACGGTTGGAGAGTTCCCGCGCCCGGCTGAGAGAGGGCAGCAGGATCGCAATCAGCAGCAGCACCGGCGCCAGGCAGAGCGTGAGCACGCCCAGCACGATCCCGCTGATCGCCATGCCCTTGCCGCGGGCGGCGGTGCGCCCGATCTGCGAAAGACCCACCGCCCCCAGTACGATCGCGACGATCGCTAGGATCAGCCCGATGCCCACGACCGCCAGCAGCAGGCCGACGATTCCGCAGATCAGCGAGCCCGTCGCCAGGCCATTGCGCGCGGTGGGCGTCATGTAGGAGGGACCGCTGGGGCCACCGGGGCCGGCGGGTGCGGATCCGGGCGTGTACTGGGTCATGGGGGGCTCCTTCTCGTGCGTGTCACGAAACGATACCCCCAACCTCGGCAGGAGGACAGAACCAAATTGTGCGGCGCCATTCCCCCCACCCCCCGCGCGGGAATCACTTCACCCGCTTCTCCAGCATCTTTTCGATTTCCTCCACCCCCTTGGCCTTGGCCCCCTTCCAGCTGGTCACCTCCATCAGGAAGGTGGTGATCCGGCCGTCGACTTCCGCCGCGTGGGCCGGGTCGGCCAGCATCACGTCGTGGCGTCCCCCGGAAGCGGCCGCGAGCTGCACCACCGAGTTCAGCGTGGCGTACCCTTCCCCGGTGCGGGCCACGAAGAACAGCGGCTGGCGGTGAATGCTGCGCATCACGGTGTCGAGGTCCCAGCTGCCCCAGCGTTCGCGCACGCCGATTTCAAACGCCGTGGTGTAGAGCGGCGCGATCCAGCCGGTGGGGATGATCTTCAGCGGGTCATCAAAGATCGCGTGGGCGCGGTCGTTGAAGCGCGGCCACATGCCGTCGGCGACCACCGCGGCCAGCGACGGATCCAGGGCCGCAGCCTCCAGCGCCGCCACCCCGCCGATGTCCCGACCCACCACCGCCACCCTGGTTTCGTCGACCATCGAAAGCTCGCGCAGGAACCGCACCGCGGCGATGATGTCCGCCCGTTCCCGCAGGCCATAGGTGACCGCGCCGGGCGCGCTTTCCCCCTGGCCGCGAAGATCGATCATCAGCACCACGAACCCCGCATCGTGAAGATGGCGGGCCAGCGGCAGGTATTGATCGTGGGAGGCCCCCAGGCCGTGAACCACCACCACCCCGGGACGCCGGCGGCGCAGCGCCTCATCGGGATCAAAAGCCACTTCGTCGGCGGTCACCGCGGGGATGTACCATGCGGCGATCCGCGTGTTGTCCAGGGTGTCGAGCGTCACGCTCTTGTAATACATGCCCAGGCCTTCGGGACTGCCCTTGGCATCCACGCGGCGCGGGTGGGTGTTGGCATAAACGACCAGCGCCAGGAACAGCCCCAGGATCACCGGCCCCAGCAGCAGGCGGGTGAGGATGCCATCCACCAGCCGCCAGCCCCACGCACGCTTGTGGATCACCAAATCGCCGCTGACGTTGAACCGCTTGGAATACCCCAGCGGGCTGATCAGCGGGAAGAAGGTCACGCGCCGCACGCCCCGGGCGATCAGCTTGATGAACTGCCAGGTGCGGAACCGCAGCCCGTTCGCCCGCCGCGCCTTCTTCGCTTCTTCCAGGGCCTCCAGGCCCATGTCGCGCGCAACTTCTTTGTCGAGCTCTTCAAAATAACCCATCGTGCTTCACCATCTGTCGCAGAGCGCCTCTCTTCCCCCATCGTCACAATCCGTGACCCGGTTAAGGGTTGCGGTGCGGCCGCCGCAATATCTCAGCGCCCGATGAGTTTCCCTTATCAGACCCTCTTCCGGAGCAACGCCATGGCCATGACCCGTAATCTCCTGCCGCTTCTTCTGCTCGCCGCCCTTCCTTCCGCCCTCCCTGCCTTCGGCCAGGCCCAGAGCCCGCCGGTGAAAGCCACCGATTCCGATAACCGCATCCTCCTGGACAACGGCCTGGTCGCCATCACCCTCGACAAGCCCCGCGGAGCCCTCTCCTCCATTCGCGCCCTGGTCAACGGCAAGGAAACCGAGCTGGGCAACGGCTCCAACGCCATGATGTTCGACTTCGACACCGAGCCCCGGGCCCATGCGAACATCGGACCCGGCGCCACCGTGAAGCTCCTGTCCTCCACGCCCGAAATGGCCGAGATCGCCCTCACCACCGAACCCACCAACGTCGTCCATTTTCGGACCGAGACCCATTACATCCTCCGCCGCGGCGACCAGGGCTTTTACTGCTGGATCCAGTTCACCCACGGCCCCGGCATGCCCGCGGCCATCCTGGAACAGACCCGCGCCGTCCTCCGCCCCGTGAAAGGCACCGCCCTCTTCACCAACTACATCGTCGACGATTTCCGCAAAGGCCCCTTCCACGCCTCCAAGGTCCTCGCCACCGTCTTCGACACCACCTGGGTCTACGAGGAAGACCACATCGCCCATTCCAAATACGAAACCTCGCTGTTTATCGGCGAAGACCTCGTCCATGGAATGGCCGGCAAAGGCGTCGGCCTCTGGCTCATCCAGCCGGGCCGCGAGTACGTCAACGGCGGTCCCCTCCACCAGGAACTCACCGTCCACCAGGATTCCCCGCAGAACCCGCCGCAGAACAACATCCTCCTCTGGATGCTCCAGGGCAACCACTTCGGCGCGCCGGTCATCTCGCTCAAGGCCGATGAGCCCTGGTCGCGCTTCTATGGCCCCTGCTTTGTCTATGTGAACGCCATCCCCAATCCCGGCCCCGACGGCAGCACCGACGCTCTCTGGGAGGACGCCAAGAAAAAGGCCGCCATGGAAGATGCCCAGTGGCCCTATGCCTTCGTGAAGAACGATGATTACCCCCTGGAGCGCGGTGTCGTGAACGGCACCGTGAAAGTCTCCACCGGCGATTCCCCCAAAGACGCCTGGGTCGTCCTCGCCCCCAACGATGCCGACGACTTCAACATGTCCGCCAACGGCTACGAGTTCTGGTCCCACGCCGGCGCCGATGGCCACTTCTCCATCCCCAAGGTCCGCCCCGGCACCTACAAGCTCTTCGTCTCCGGCGCCAACCAGTTCGATGATTTCTCCAAGGCCGATATCAAGGTGGACGCCGGCAAGGTCGTCGACCTCGGCACCCTCGACTGGAAAGCCACCACCCACGGCAAAACCCTCTGGCAGATCGGCACCCCCGACCGCTCCGGCCGCGAATTCGCCCACGGCAACGACACCCACCACTACATCAACCACCAGCTCTACATCCAGAACTTCCCCGACGACGTCGCCTTCACCGTCGGCAAATCCCACGAGAACACCGATTGGAACTTCTCCCAGTGGGGCTGGTACAGCAAGCACCCCTACTGGTCGGTGCTCTTTGATGGCCCCGCCGCCACGCCCAAATCCGCCACCCTCACGCTCTCCTTCGTCGCCTTCGATTATCCGCGCGGCCTCAAGGTCTCCCTCAATGGCCACGACCTCGACACGCTCAAGCTCAAAAAATCCGGCATGGCGGGCTATCGCTCCGGCGCCCAGGACTCCCTCCGCCAGACCGCCGTCCTGAAGGTCGATCCCGCGTTCCTCAAGCAAACCCTCAACGAGCTGCGCCTCGAACCCATCGGCGCCATCCAATACACCCCCGACAACACCACCACCCCCAACCAGATCGGCACCATCAACTACGACGCGCTGCGCATGGAAATCGAACCCTGAGCGCGGGCCGCCGAAACACGTGAGGAAGGAACTCCCCAGCATGCGAAAGATTCTCTCGGCCCTGTTGCTCCTGCCCCTGGCCTGCACGAACACGCCCGGGAACTCGCAGACTGCGCAACGACCTTCCCCGGCCAACGCCACCCGCGCCACCGCCGCCACCCAGCCCCTGCCCACCCCCGCCCTCCTCATGAACCTCTGGCCCGGCACACCCCCGGGCAGCCCCGCCGCCGCCACCCAACCCGAAAAATGGACCGGCCCCTCCCTCACCAACGTCTACACCCCCACCCTCGCCGTCTATCCCCCGCCCAAAAACATCGACACCCACGCCGCCGTTCTCGTCTGCCCCGGCGGCGGCTTCTCGCTGCTCTCGATGTACCACGAAGGCGCCGACGTCTGCCGCTGGCTCAATACCCTCGGCATCACCGGCGTGCTCGTGAAGTACCGCGTTCCCACGCCCCCGGGCATGCCCCGCACCCTCGCCGGCTTCCAGGACGCCCAGCGCGCCATGTGCCTCGTCCGCGCCCATGCCGCCCAGTGGAACCTCGACCCCCACCGCATCGCCATGCTCGGCTTCTCCGCCGGCGGCCAGATGCTCGCCGACGTCGAAACCAACTTCGACACCCTCAGCTACCCGCGCGTCGACGCCGCCGACGATGTCTCCTCCCGGCCCGACCTCGCCATCGCCATCTATCCCGGCGGCATCTTCAACAAAAACGCCGCCGCCCCCGGCCTCACCCCGGACGTCCACCCCTCCAGGGGCACGCCCCCCACCTTCATCGCCATCGCCACCGATGACCGCAACGGCTCCGAGAATGGCGTGTACCTCTACCTCGCCCTGAAAAATGCCGGCGTCAATACCGAACTCCACGTCTACGCCGAAGGCGGCCACGGCTTCGGCATCCGCCCCGGCAACGCCCCCCACACCACCTGGCCGGCGCGCGTCGAAGACTGGCTGCGCCTCAAAAAGTTCATCCCCGCCGCCGCGAAATAACCGCGACGGAAATAACCGCTTTTGCTCGGAGCTTTCATGTCCCGCCGCCTGCTGCTCGCCGTCGTCCCCGCCATTGCTTTCGTACCGCTCGCCTGCACCCAATCCCACAACGCGCCGTCAGCCCAGTCCACAGCTCATGCCCCCATAACGCAAAGCCCGGCAGCGCCCGCCGCGACCGTCGCCATCTGGCCCGGGGCTGCCCCCGGCGAGCCCACGCCCGCCACGATGCCCGCCGAATCCCTCCGCATCTCCCGCCCGCCCGCCCTCCCCAAAAAAGAACTCTTTAACGTCTCCCAGCCCTCGCTCGAAGTCTTCCCCGCCCAGCACCCCGCCACCAACCCGCCGCCCGCCATCATCGTCCTCCCCGGCGGCGGTTTCACCGAGCTCATGATGGACTACGAAGGCGAAGACTGCGCCCGCTTCCTCGCCTCCAAAGGCATCGCCGCCTTCGTCCTCAAGTACCGTGTGCCCATCCGCAACCAGCCCCGCTACACCGCCGCCGTCCAGGACACCGAGCGCGCCACCAGCTTCCTCCGCGCCCACGCGCAGGAGTACCACGTTGACCCGAACAAGATCGGCCTGCTGGGCTTCTCCGCCGGCGCCATCTCCGCCGCCATCGCCGAAGCCGCCGACGCCCGCCTCTACCCCCCCACCGACGCCATCGACCAAACCCCATTCCG
>JBEHXY010000065.1:0-13357 GCA_048498455.1 Planctomycetota bacterium
CGTGCGGGCGGAGCGGGCGGCGGATTTGCTGCTGCTGGCGTATCCGGACCGGGTGGCGCGGCGGCGGGAGAATGATCCGCATGCGGCGGTGATGGTCGGCGGGACGGGGCTGCGGCTTACGCCCGAGGCGCTCACGCCCGCGGTGGCGCGGGCGACGTTGTTTGTGGCGCTCGATCCGCACCATGATCCGCGGAACAAGCGGGCGGAGGCGACGGTGCGGACGGCGGTGGCGGTAGAGGAGGAGGCGCTGGCGCGGCTGTTTCCGGGCCAGATGCGCAGCGAGACGGCGCTCGAGTATGACGTCGCGAAGGAGAAGGTGGTGGCGTTTTCGCGGCGATATTTCAGCGACCTGCTGCTGCAGGAGGATCCGCACGGGGCGGTGGACCGGGAGCGGGCGGGGGCGGCGCTGGCGGCGGCGCTGGGGCCACGGGCGCGGGAATTGTTCGTGCAGAATGCGGCGGCGGAGAAGCTGCTGGCGCGGGTGGCGCTGGTGCGGCACCATTTTCCGGCGGAGTGGCCGGCGTTTGATGATGCGCAGCTGGCGGGGTTGCTGGTCGAGGCGTGTGCGGGGAAGCGGTCTCTGGCGGAGTTGACGGAAGGCGGCGCCCTGGTGGAAGCATTGCGCGGGGCGCTGGTTTATCCCTTGGATCGGCAGTTGAACGTGCTGGCGCCGGAGACCCTGGAGGTGCCGTCGGGGTCGCAGATCAAGATCGAGTATGGGATGCCGGCGACGGAGGGAGCCCCCCCGCCGGCGCCGGTGCTGGCGGTGCGGCTGCAGGAGTTGTTTGGGCTCCTGGAGACGCCGCGGGTGGTGGGCGGGCGGGTGCCGCTGCTGCTGCACTTGTTGTCGCCGGGGTACAAGCCGATCCAGATCACGCAGGATTTGCGGAGTTTCTGGAGCAGCGCGTACTTTGAGGTGCGGAAGGATTTGCGGACGCGCTATCCGAAGCACAAGTGGCCGGAGGATCCGCTGACGGCCGTGCCGGAGGCGAAGGGGCGATCGCACCGGTAAGAGCGGATTGTTTTCCCACGGTGGTCGGAGCGCCTAAGATCGGCCATGGATTACGACGCGGTACAGGATGTGGCGGCGCTGGGGGCGCGGGAGTACGAGGCGTTCGTGACGTGGTACAAAACGCATTTTGCACAGCGGCTGCAGGCGGCGCGGGGCGATGCCCAGAAGGTGCAGCAGGCGATCGCGGCGTACCGGGCGAACGGGGAGAAGGCCGGATTGCCGCGCGGGGCGATCACGGATTTTTTCTGCGTCGACACGCCCAGCGTTTTGGAGATGGCCGGCTATTCCGATGCGGAGATCGACACCGCGGTGGCATTTTACCATGAGGATCCGGACAGCCCGTCGGCGCCGGCAGGTTCCTGAAGTGGAGTGATTATGAAAGCGTGGCTGCTTCCCGGCACCAGCGGTGTGGAATCGATGACCTTCGGTGAGGCGCCAGACCCGTCGCCCGGCCCGGGGGAAGTGGTCCTGGCGGTGCGGTTTGCGGCGCTGAACCCGGCGGATCGCTACCTGGCGATGGGGCAGTATCCAGCGAAGCCTCCCTTTCCGCACATCCTGGGGCGCGACGGGATGGGGGTCGTGACGGCGGTGGGCAGCGGCGTGCAGGACATTCGGCCCGGGGATGTGCGGGTGATCTTGCGCTCGGAGGTCGGGGTGAGCCGGTGGGGGACGCTGGCGGAGAAAGTGGCGGTGGAGGCGCGCTACACGGTGCCGCTGCCGGAGGGATGGACGCCCGAGCAGGCGGCGGCGGCGCCGCTGGTGTACCTGACGGCGTGGCAGGCGATCGGGCAATGGGCGGACTTGCCGGAGCAGGCGACGGTGCTGATCACGGGGGCGACCGGCGGCGTGGGCGTGGCGGCGACGCAGCTGGCGCACGCGATGGGACACACCGTGATCGGCATGTCACGAAGCGCGGAAAAATCGGAGACGCTCAAAACGCTGGGCGCGGCGCACATGTTCGACCCTGAGGACAAGGCGTGGCGGAAGCGCGTGAAGGAGCTGCTGGGGCAGAAGCGGGTGGACCTGGCGATCGACAATATTGGCGGGGCATTGTTCAACGAGGTGCTCGAGACGCTGGGCGTGAATGGGCGGGTGTCGTGCATCGGGCGGCTGGCAGGGCCGGTGCCGGAGTTCAACACGGCGTCGCTGTTTTTCCGGCGGCTGCAGGTGCGGGGCGTGGCCATTGCGGCGTACTCGCACGAGGAGTCCATCCATGCGTGGCAAAATGTCCTGAAGACGCTGGCACGCACGGACGCCAAGCCGGTGGTGGACCATGTGTTTCCGATGGCCGAGGTGCCGGCGGCGTTTGAGCGGCTGCACGCGGGGCCGATGGGGAAAGTGCTCGTGCGGATCAGCTAAGCCCGCCCCTGCCCAGCCTTGCAGGGCATGGTGAGAATCGTCCAGGGCGGCCCCGCGGCTTGGCTCGACGCGGCTCTCCCGGCACATCGCTTGCACCTCCATGGGCATCGTTCCGGGAGATGCACCATGACCAATCCCCTCAAATCGTTTCTGCTGGGCAAATGGCTGGGCCATCCGCTGCACCCGGCCATCGTGCACGTCCCGATCGCGCTGTGGGTCGGGTCGCTGGTGATGGACCTGTTGACCCTCTTTCACGTCGGCGGCAACGCGCTGGTGCGTACGTCCTTCGTGGCGATCCTCTTCGGCCTGCTCTCGACGGCGCTGGTGATTCCGGCGGGCATCGCGGAGTGGACGCAGATCAAGCGCGAAAAGCCCGCCTGGAAGCTGGCGCTATATCACATGCTGCTCAACGTGGTGGTGAGCCTGCTCCTGGTGGGCTCGCTGCTGTTGCGCCTCGGCGACAACCTCCACATGGACCAGGTCCCGCTCAGCGCCTTCACCCTCAACTTCATGGCCAACATCGTGCTGGGCGTGTCCGGCTACATCGGCGGCCGCATGGTGTACGACAAAGGCATCGCCGTGGCCCGCATGTCCAGGAAGCAGTGGCGGCAGGTCGCCGCCGCGGGCAACGCCAACCTGCCGCCGGAAAAATAATTCCCGCACGCTCCCCGCCCGGAGAACCGCCATGTCGCAACTGACGCTTAAGAAAACGCTGGAAGGCCGCCCGCTGGGCCATCCGCTCCATCCGCTGCTCTCGCACCTGCCGCTGGGACTGTGGCTGTTCGCGCTGGGGCTGGACATCTATTCGAAGGCGGTCAACGAGAATGCCAACTGGGCAGTGCGCGGCGCTTATTACGCGCTGCTGGTGGGAACGGCGGTCGCCATCCTCACGGCGATCACCGGCTTCAACGACTGGTTCAGCATCCGCGACGACCATCCGGCGCAGCGCAAGGCGGTCCTGCACCTCCTGCTGATGGTGCCCGCGACGCTGCTGTTCATCCTCGACACGGCGCTGCATTACCGGATCATCGACGCGGCGGAGGTCTCGGCGGTGGAGCTTGCGATGACGGCCGCCGGTTATGTGCTCGCGCTGGTGGGCGGATACGTGGGCGGGCTGCTGGTCTACAACGAAGGGATCTCGGTGGGGCGTCACCGGCGCCTGGCCGACCTGCCGGCGCACACCCTGACGGAGCCGACGTCGGCCGAGGAAGAGGAAGGCTTTTCGCCGATCGCCCCGGACACGGCGCTGGCGGAAGGCGCCACGCTGCGGGCGGACGTGCATGGCACCGTGGTGGTGCTGGCGCGGGCCGACGGGAAGGTCCACGCGGTGCAGGAATTCTGCACCCACCGCTGCGGGCCGCTCTCCGAAGGCACCATCCACGGCGGCGAAATCCAATGTCCCTGGCACAATTCCTGTTTCGATCTCTCCACCGGCCAGCCGACGCATGGGCCCGCGAAAGTGCCGCTGAAAGTCTTCGATGCCCGCATTCACAACGGCATCATCGAGGTGCGCGTCGCCCGGCCGGAACTGGGGCGGGCCCCCGAGCGCCGGAATCCGCCGGAGCCCACCGGTGATCGCGATGGCGGCCGGCGGAGCCCGGTTGAGAATCCGACCAACGTCCAGCGGTAAATGAGGCGTGCAGCGGGCGGCGGGGTCAACTGAAATTGAGGCTGCTGAGGCCGAAGGCCTCGTTGAGGCGCTTGAACAGCGCGCTGCCGAGCCACTTCTCCTGCCAGTAAGCCATGTCGCGGTGGAAGTGGTTGGAAGACTCGACGGTGGGGTTCTGCGAAGTGCCGACCTCGTGGATGCAGTCGGCCTGGGCGCAATACCAGACTTCCCAGTTGCGGGCCCGGGCGGTGTAGCACCAGTCGGAATCGGAACCGAAGAGAAACATGTTTTCGTCCATCGTGCCGAAATCGAGCAGGGCCTCGATCCGCGCCGCGAGCACCGCCCCGTTCACCCATGGCATTTTTGCGGACACCGACCCCGCGCCGCGCGACGCCAGCCCCGTGATGTGCAGCCCGGTGGGGTAGGCCATCGTGCAGCCCGCATGAATCACGTGGTCGGGATTCTGGCTGGAGCGCTGGCGGATGCCCGCGATGGCGCAGCGCGGCGTGCGCTCCAAGAAATCCACCACCCCCTCCACCGCCCGCGGGTCCAGGTACACGTCCTGGTTGAGCGCCAGGACATAGGTGTGGCCGGCACGGATCGCGGCCTTGAGTCCCAGGTTCACCGCCCGCGTGAAGCCCAGGTTTTCGGTGGAGTTGTCGTGAATCCAGGGCGTGACCGGCCGCGTCTGCTGCCGCAGATGGGCCACGCACGTATCCAGTTGCCGCTGGTTTTTATAAAAGGGAATTACCGCCAGCACTTCATCCGCCGCCATGCAAAAAGCCTCACAGGTGAGCGATCAACACCGCTGCATTATGCGCCCACCCGTCGCCAAAACCCATCCTCGCGGCCACCGTAAAAGGGCGCGAGCACCTGGTCCATCACGATCTGCGTCCGCAGGCCGCTCTCGCCGGTGCTGACACACTGGCCCCGGCCGCGCAGCTCATCCACCACCTGCTGCACCAGCGGCTGATGCACGTGCGGCGGATGGTCGATGGCGAACTCCTCGCGCCGGCCGGTTTCCCAGAGCACCTCGACCGGACCGTTCGCAAAGCAGGGCACCGCAAGCGTGCCTTTCTCGCAGACGATCTCGAACGCGTCTTCGCGTGCCTGCGCGGTGAAATCCCAGAGCGCCAGCCCCGGCACGCCCGCGGCATCGAACTGCATCTCGACGTAATCCTCAACCGGGTATTTTCCGCGCACACGCTTCGCCAGGCCGTGAACGTTGGCCAGCGGGCCAAGCCAGAAATCCAGCAGGTCGAGCACGTGAGAACCCAGGTCGAGAAAAAGTCCGCCCCCGGCATGTTCAGCGGAAAGACGCCACGGGATCACGCCGTCGGCCGGCGCCTCGCGCATCTGGGGATCCGCATAGCGATAGGAACAGCGGTGAATCTGGCCCAGGTCTTCGAGCACTTCACGGACCTTCAGAAACCGCGGCAAGGCGCGGCGGTAATAGGCGACGAACAGGGGAACGTCCGCCTCGTGAAAGGCGTCGACCATGCGGCGGCCTTCCGCGGCGTTGCGGGCCATCGGCTTCTCGACGTAGCAGGGCTTGCCCGCCGCCGCCACCTGCAACGCATAAGCCTCGTGCGCTCCCGGCGGCGTGGCCACATACACGGCATCGACATCGGGCGCGTTGATGACCGCGGATGCATCCGTCGTCCAGCGGGGCACCTTGTGACGCCGGGCGTAATCTTCCGCCTTCGCCCCATCGCGCCGCATCACCACCACCAACTGGCTTCCCTCGACCTTCTGAAACGCGGGTCCGCTCTTGACCTCGGTCACATCCCCGCACCCAATGATGCCCCACCGCACCAGCTTCTTGGCCATCGCATGCTCTCCTCTCGACGCGCATCGCCACTCTACCCCCCCACCGTCATTTGTGCACCCACCGCACGCATCAATTGCTGTTCACCGGCAAACCGCCCCGCTACGCTGTCACCACCGGCCCGTGACAGGAGCGTGCATGACTTTCTCGCCCTACCTCCAGAACCTCCGCGACAAAATCGGCAACGACCTGCTGCTGTTTCCCGCCGTCTGCGGACTCGTGTTCAACGCCGACGGCCAGGTGCTCCTGGGGCTGCGTTCCGACAACCACACCTGGGCTCCGGTCGGCGGCATGATGGAACCGGAGGAAGAACCCGCCGCCGCCTGCGTGCGCGAAGTGCTGGAGGAAACCGCCATCACCTGTTTGCCGGTCCGCATCACCGGCGTCTATCTCTCGCCGATCGTCCGTTATGCCAACGGCGACCGCGCCCAGTACCTCATCACCACTTTCTACTGCAACCATGTTTCCGGTACCCCGCGCGCCGCCGACGATGAGTCGCTGGAGGTCCGCTACTTTCCGGTGCATGCGCTCCCGCCGCTCAAGCCGCACCACCTCATGCGCATCCGCCATGCACTCGCGGAGGGGCCGGCGTTCTTCGCTCCAGCCTCCTGACCTCCACCCCTTGCACAATCAGTTCGCATTTTGTTAGGATTCCTGCAAGGGAGGCCGCCATGACCCACAAAACGGATTCCATCCACGGCCGCGGCGCCGCGGAAAACCCCACCAACCGGTTCGAGTCGCAGGCCCACGTCCCCGATCCCGACCCGCAATCGCCGCTCGCCGTCGACGATCCCACCGCCGACCCCGACGCGCCGCGCCGCCACCCCCTCAACCAGCTGCTCGCAGACTCCACCCGCAAGATCATCGCCTCCAACGACTCCCCCGACGTCCCCTTCACTTTCTCGATCAATCCCTACCGCGGCTGCGAGCATGGCTGCATCTACTGTTTCGCCCGGCCCACGCACGAGTACCTCGGCCTTTCGGCGGGCCTCGATTTCGAAACCAAGATTCTCGTCAAGCACGAAGCCCCCGCCCTGCTGCGCAAGGAGCTGGCCCATCCGAAATGGGAGCCGCAGGTCATCGCCTGCTCCGGCGTGACCGATTGCTACCAGCCCATCGAGCGCAAGCTCACCCTCACTCGCCAGTGCCTGGAGGTGCTGCTCGACTACCGCAACCCCGTGGCCATCGTCACCAAGAACCACCTGGTGACCCGCGACATCGACATTCTTTCGCAGCTCGCCTCGTTCAATTGCGTGCAGGTGTTCGTTTCGGTCACCACGCTGCAGAAGGACCTGGCGCAGTTGATGGAGCCGCGGACCAGCGCCCCGCAGCGCCGCCTGGACGCCATCGCCGAACTGGCGAACGCCGGCATTCCGGTGGGCGTGATGGTGGCCCCGGTGATCCCCGCCCTCACCGATCACGAGATGCCCGCCATTCTCAAGGCCGCCCGCGAAGCCGGCGCGCAATCCGCCGGCTTCGTGCCCCTCCGCCTGCCCCACGCCGTCAAAGACCTGTTTGCCGACTGGCTCTCCCGCCACTTTCCCGACCGCAGGGAGAAAGTCCTCAACCGCATCAAGGACCTCCGCGGCGGCAAGCTTTACGACGCCACCTGGGGCGACCGCATGCGCGGCCAGGGGCAGTGGGCCGACTACATCAAGGCGACCTTCGCCCTCCACACCGCCCGCCTCGGCCTGAACGAGAAACGCTACACCACCACGAGCGCCCACTTCCGCCGGCCACCGCTGCCGCCCGCGCCCGGCGAAACGCTCCCGCTGTTTTCCTGACCGCCCGCACGCGTCGCCAAGCGCCTCACCGCCATCCGCCTCGCCCTCACGCGCCCAGGTGCAGCACCAGGTACAGGAAGCCGAGGATCACCCCCACCACCCCCCAGCAAGCCAGGAACCCCGCATAATCCTGCGGCGTCCAGACCCCGAACTCCCAGTTCGTCCCGGGGAACAGCTTCTTGTTGTCGAACCGGTGCGGATTCTCGTAGCTCTTTTCCACTTCTACCCGGTCCTCTTCCGGCGTCGGGGCGACCGGCGTGCGCTGCTTCACGTAAAATTGATCCGCCCGCTCCGGCGCGCTCATCGGCGTGAGCAGGCTCAACACCATCAGGATGAAAAACGGAAACAACCCGCAGAACGTCCAGCGCACCGTCGTCAGGTCGGCGGCCGAAAAGTTGCGCATGTCCAGCCCCACCGCCCGAAGCGGATAGTACATGATCCAGATCTCGGGAAGAAAGCCGCCCACCCCTTCATACCCCAGCGCGGGCTGCTGCGGATCGATCAGCGCCACATCCGAAAAGAACACGCCGATCGGCTTGATCGCCTGGGCCGCGGGAATCAGATCGCCCACCTTCTCCGCGCGGCGCGCTGCGACGTCTGCGGCCGTCGCGGCGACCGGCGGCGACCCCGCGGTGCGAAGCGTGAGCGGCTCCCACCGGTGCAGCGGCGTATAGGCCACCGCCACGGGTATCGCCAACTGGATGATCAGCCAGAATACAAATGAAATCAGGATCGCCGGCACCGTCAGCCGCCGCCAGAAGAACATCAGCAGCACCACCGCCCCGAAGAACGTGTTGAACAGGATCATCTTTGCCGTGAGCGCCTCCAGCGAGTGCGCCGTCCACGCGATGGTCACCGACGCCGCCAGCACAAACACGATCACCAGCTGCCCCACCCGCAGGTAATGCTTCGGCGATTTCCCCGGAAACAACGGCTCATACAGGTTCCGCGTCACCAGCCCCGACACCGCCACGGCCGTCAAACCCACCGCCGGCATGTGGCCCAGCAGCATGCCCGAGAGCATCAGCCCGACCATCCCCACCGGCAGCAGATACGTCGACACGCTCCCCCACGCATACTCCGGCACCGACAGCGCCTGCACATCCTTGAAGTGCCCCGAAAAAATCGCCAGGGCCAGCAGGCCGCACAGCATCCACAGGATCAGCACTACCCGCTTCGTGAACCCCCCCGTGATCATTCCGAACCGCGCCGCGTTCTCGTTCGTCGCCGAACCCGCCGCCGCCATGTTGTGCTGCAGCCCGATGATCTGGATCAGGCTGGCGAACGTCACCGCAATGATCGAATACCACGTGTAGTTGCTTGTCGCGCCGCCGGACAGGTTGAACATGTTCCGCGGCACCAGCGCGTGCAGCCCCGCGAATCCCCCCACCGCATGCAGGCCCAGCGGAATCAGGATCACCGACATCACCAGGATCAAAATCCCCTGCACCGCATCCGTGATCGCCGCCGCCTTCAACCCTCCCAGCATGATGTAGATGGCGATGATCGCGTTGTAACCCACATAAAATTGCGCCTTGCTCAGCACCCCGATCCGCCCGCGGAGCTGGCCCTTCTTCGAAAGATTCTCCAGCTCCGTCAGCCGCTGCGACTGTTGCGGCGTCAGCTCCGCGCCCGGCGCTTTGGAGTCCTTGAGCAACTGCTGGTACTCGTGGAATCCCGCCACCTCCTGCCGCTCCGGCGCCGTCATCTGCCACTCCGGCTTGACCATCATCGCCTCGACCACGCTGTATCCCCCGAAGTTCCCCAGCCCCAGCGTCAACAGCGCCACCATGATGTTGAAGACCGCGTAGGCCGACGCCACCGATTTGGAGTTGAACCGGTCGATGAACATGTCGGCCATGGTGATCACCCGCGCCCGGCGGAACCACGGCTGCGTGAACCAGAAAAAGGGCGTGATGAACAGCGTCTGCAGCTGCAGCCACATCCCCGAAACGCCCTGCGTGTACACCTGCCGCGCCATCGTCGGAGCGGCGTTCGTGTCCGTCGCGTTGCCGAAGTTGATGAAAAACTGAAACGCCTTCCCCATTTTCCGGCCGGCCAGGAAGAAGTCCGATTCGTGCTTGACCGACCGCGCCGCCCACACCCCCACCGCCAGCACCGCCACCAGGAACCCCATCAGGATCAGAAAGTCGAGGAGGTGCAGGCCCCAGATCAGGTGCGCCTGCGGGTCACCATCCGCCGCCAGAATCGAAAACACTCACGCCTCCAAATTCTGCCGACACTGCCGCCCCGCCCGCTGCCGCCGGCTTCGTTTCTCTTCGCAAAAATCTCGTGATGCCCCAGGGGCACGCGCAGTGTATCACGATCCCCCTCTCCCGCAACTCGCGTCCGACGCCGCGCTGCCTTATTCTGTCGGTACACCGCCCTTACCCGGGAGAGCTTATGAAGCGTGCATTTCTGGTCCCAGCGCTCTTGGCCCTCGCCGCCGCCTCCGCCGCCCACGCGGAAATCACCATCGCCAGCGCCCCCCAGCCCGGCGCCTTCTCGCTGGTCTCCACAGAGCAGGCCCCCATCGACCTCTGCTACGACGTCTCCGACGCAACCGTCGTGGGTATCGCCGCCAACCTCCTCGCCGGCGACATCCAGAAAGTCACCGGCCACGCCCCCCTGCTCCATCCCTCCAACGCCAAGCGCGACGCCGTCGCCTCCCACGCCATCTACGTCGGCGCCCTCGGCCACTCCCCCGCGCTCGACGCCATCATCAAAGAAAAGCACATCGACACCTCCGGCATCGCCGGCAAATGGGAATCCTTCCTCATCACCACCGTCGACAAGCCCGCTCCCGGCGTCGACTCCGCCCTCCTGATCATCGGCGCCGATCGCCGCGGCGCCGCCTTCGGCGCCCTCACCCTGTCCGAGCAGATCGGCGTCTCCCCCTGGAACTGGTGGGCCGACGTCCCCGCCGTGCACCGCGATGCCCTCTTCGTCTCCACCGGCTCCGCCGCCCACATCCAGCCCGCCCCCGCCGTCAAATACCGCGGCATTTTCCTCAACGACGAGGACTGGGGCCTTCAGCCCTGGGCCGCCAAAACTGTCGAGCCCGACCTCGTCCGCAACCCCGGCAAAGGCGGCAGGCCCGGCAAAGGCGACATCGGTCCCAAGACCTACGCCCACATCTTCGAGCTGCTGCTCCGCCTGCGCGCCAATTTCTGCTGGCCCGCCATGCACGACGTCACCAACGCCTTCAACCTCTATCCGGAAAACAAGCAGGTCGCCGACGATTACGCCATCGTCATGGGCTCCTCCCACTGCGAGCCGCTCCTCCGCAACGGCGTCTCCGAGTGGGGCCACGCCAACGAAGCCGCCTACAACTATGTCACCAACAAGCAAGGCGTCCTCGATTACTGGAAACAACGCGTCCAGGAAAACGGCAAATACGAAAACGTCTACACCCTCGGCATGCGCGGCATCCACGACTCCAACATGGCCGGCCCCAAAGCCATCCCCGACCGCGTAAACCTCCTGAACCAGATCATCTCGGACCAGCGCGATCTCCTCTCCCAATTTGTCAATAAAGACGCCACCAAAGTCCCACAAATCTTCTGCCCCTATAAAGAAGTCCTCACCCTCTACCAGAACGGCGTAAAGCTCCCCGATGACGTCACCCTCGTCTGGGCCGACGACAACCACGGCTACATCCGCCAGCTCTCCACCCCCGAAGAACAAAAACGCTCCGGTGGCTCCGGCGTCTACTACCACATCTCCTACTGGGGCAGCCCCCACGACTACCTCTGGCTCTCCACCACCCCGCCCGCCCTCGTCTGGGAAGAACTCTCCAAGGCCTACGACTACAACGCCCGCAACCTCTGGGTCGTCAACGTCGGCGACCTCAAACCCGCGGAAATTGACTTGACCCTCGCCATGAACATCGCCTACGACGCCGCCCATTTCACCCCCGCCACCATCGACCAGTTCCTCCCCGACTTCTTCACCAAGACCTTTGGCAAAGAGCACGCCCAGGAAACGGCCGCCCTCATGGACACCTACTACCACCTCAACTACCAGCGCAAGCCCGAGCACATGGGCTTCAACACCTCCCAGAACCCCGGCGGCCCCATCAAGCCCACCGAATTTTCCACCGACGAAATCAACGACCGCCTCGCCGCCTTCGGCGCTCTCTTGCAGCAAACCGATGCCCTCTATTCGAAAGTCCCCGAAGATCAGAAAAGCGCCTTCTACGAGCTGGTGGTCTATCCCGTCCGCGGCTCCGCTTACCAGAATGCCAAGCTCCTCAACGCCGACCTCGCCGCCCGCAACGCCGACAGCCCCGCGAAAGCCCAGGCCTACGCCGCCCAGGCCAAGGCCGCCTATGACGCCGTCCAGAAGGAAACCGACTACTACAACAACACCCTCGCCGGCGGCAAATGGAAGTACATGATGTCCGACAACCCCCACAACCAGGACGTCTTCAAGCTCCCCAAAATCGCCCAGAACGACGCCGCCGCGCCTCTTGCCGCGCCCCCCTCAGACCTCCACCCGCGCGACGTTATCGCCGCACTCCCCCCCGGCACCACCTACGCCGAGCACGACGGCTACCTCTCCATCCCCGCCGAATCCCCCACCCAGAACCTCCCCCGCAACAGCGCCCAGTGGACCGCCATCAAATCCCTCGGCCGCCTCGGCGATTCCCTCGCCGTCTTTCCCACCACCACCCCCTCCGTCACCGATCCCAAACTATACAAATCAAATTCCCCGGAACTCCAGTACACCTTCACCACCACCACCGATGCTGCAAAGGCCACCCTTACCGTCCAGGCCATCCCCACGCACCGCATCAACCCCGAGCGCGGCCTCCGCTACGCCGTCGCCATCGACGACGAAGCCCCCCAAACCATCGACCTCGAAACCCCCGAAAACTCCGCCACCTGGTCCACCAACGTCCTCCGCGGCGCCGCCTTCGGCACCACCACCCACGCCCTCAAACCCGGCCAGCACACCCTCCACCTCTACATGGTCGATCCCGGCGTCGTCCTCGACCACCTCACCCTCGACCTCGGCAAACTCCCCAAATCCTACCTCCCGCCGGCGCCCACCGTCGCTGCGAAATGACGAATGACGAAGCACGAATGACGAATCACAAGGAAAATGACGAATGACCGAATGACGCAAACACGCGACCCTCAAGGGCCGCGCACCCTTTCGGACATTCCGTCATTCGTCATTCAGATTTCATTCGTCATTCGTGCTTCTTCATTCGTCATTCCTCACTCATGCGCCTCCTCCATCGCCACCTCCGTCGCCGCCAGCCCCGCCGCCGCCTCCTTCAATATCCCCTTCTTTACATAAATCGGCCGCACTTCCTTCCGAATCCCCGGCAGCCGCAACGCAAAAATCCCCGCCGCCACCAGGCACAGCCCCCCGCCCATCACCACCGTCCACTGCGGCCCCACCCGCGTCTCCGCCACAAACCCCGCCGCCAAACTCCCCAGCGGCATCATCCCCATGAACGCCATCACAAACAAACTCATCACCCGCCCCCGCATCCGGTCCTCCACCAGCGTCTGCAAAAGCGTGTTCCCGCTCGCCATCAACGTCATTGTGCAGAACCCGATGATGCACATCCCGATCATGCACACCCACAGCCAGTGGCTCAATCCATACACGCTCATCCCCACCGCCAGCACCAGCCCCGCAAGCACCATCTCCTTGCCCATCCCCAGCACGCTTTTCTTCGCCGCCAGCCGGATCGCCCCGCCCAGCGCCCCCACCGCCCCCGCCGCCATCAGGAACGCCTGCGTCAGCGA
>JBEHXY010000066.1:0-13317 GCA_048498455.1 Planctomycetota bacterium
GGCAGCCATGCGTTGGCCAGGCCAAAACCCGTCGCCTTTGCGGGATTCCGCAAGCAGCGCTAGACTTGTTTCACGCCGAAGTAACCGCCGAGGAGCCGACATGGCCGTCAAGCGCATGGACAACGTCGGCATCGTGGTAGAAAACCTCGATGCCGCCATTGAGTTCTTCACCGACCTTGGTCTCACCCTTGAGGGGCGGGCCCCCATCCAGGGGGCCTGGGCGGATGGCGTGACGGGATTGCGGGACATGCGCGTCGAGATTGCCATGATGCGCACGCCCGATGGTCACAGCCGGATCGAGTTGTCGCGATTCCTGGCGCCGCCGGTGGCTGCCGATCACCGCAACGCCCCCGTGAACGCTCTGGGTTACCTGCGTGTCATGTTCACGGTGGAGAACATCGACGATACGCTCGCCGGGATAAGCACGCGCGGCGCAACGCTCGTCGGCGAAGTGGTCCAGTACAAAAACGTTTATCGGCTCTGCTACGTCCGAGGACCCGAAGGCATTCTCATCGGGCTCGCGCAAGAACTCGGGAAGCAGACTTCCCACTGAATTCCCAGCGGCGAGAAGGGTTGATAGGGGAATACACTCGCGGCGCGGCGTCTCTGGCTTGCATCGGTGGCCTGGCATTTCCAGGGGCCGGCACGAGCTTGCCGCGCATCTCTTACTTCACGGCGGCCCACACGCGATGCACGTCGTCATGTTCATCCAGCTCGTGCAGGAACTCGGCAACTTCCTGGTGCTCGGCTTCCGTCAGTTCGGGAAAAACTTTCGGAACAAACCCGATTTCGCTGGTGATCACCGTCCATCCGTTGGCGGAAAGCCACTTGGAAACGGTTCCGACGTCGGTGCGTTCGCAGATGAATTTCGCGCCGGCCGCATCCTTCGGAATTTCGTCGTTTTGTTCGTGGGTGAGCACTTCGACTTCGTTGGCTCCGGCTTCGATGGCGGCTGTTTCCCGGTCAATGGTCGTGTCCGGGTGATGCGCTTCGACCAGCCCCACGTTCTCGAAAACGAACTTGTTGGCGCCCGACGAGGCCAGTTGGCCTTTGCGGAAAAGAACGCGAATTTCCGGTGCGGTGCGATTCACGTTGTCCGTGTACACCTCGATGATGACCGGGACGTTGTGCGGCGCCCGCCCTTCATAGACGACGTGCTCCATCACCACCTTCTCGCCGCCGATGCCGGCGCCCTTGTTGATGGCACGCTGGATGACGTCCTTGGGAACGCTCTCTTTTTTCGCCTTTTCGACAGCGACAAAAAGCCGGGCGTTTCTCGCCGGATCGGCATCACCGGTCCTGGCGGCCAGCGTGATTTCGCGAACCAGCTTGGTGTTGGTCTTGGCCTTCTTCAGGCCAGCGACCAGTCGTTTTGCGTGTAGCCATTGTCTTCCCATACGCCCAACATGATACCAGAACAGGCGGAAAAAGCAGGACCGGCTGCCATCACTTCCACTTTGCCGATGCAGAAAAGTAGCAGGAAGGGGCGTAGGCGTGCGGCAAGCCGAGATCGCTGTTCAGCACCGGCTTCCGCCCCTCCGGATTTTCCCGAGTCATCGTCGTCATCCGTCTCTGAACCGACGGGCCCCGTCCGGCGACCGGCGAGTGGTGCCTCATCCGATCATCAGCGCGATGATCCGAATTGCTGCGCCCGCTCGACTGAATACAGCGGCTGTATTTCGGGAGCGCGAGGCTGCGGCTAACGCGAAATGTGGAGCCGATCTCTTGTGGCAGCTTTGTTTTAACACAGGGGCACTGACGGGTTTTTCTCAGAAAGGAAATCGGCGATGGACGAGGCGCGAAACGCCTCTTCGACCAGCGCGAAGGCTTGATCGAGGCGGCGGTGCAGCGGGCAAAGTTTGATGCCATGGGAGCGGAGGTCGAGGGGACAGGTGTGGATGCGAGGGAGGGGATCGACGGCCTGGATGACGTCGTAGACGGAGATTTGGTCGGCAGATTTACTGAGTTTGTACCCGCCGAGCTTGCCGCGCTGGCCGTGCACAAGGCCGGCGCGGTCCAAAGTTTGTAGGACTTTGTACAAATACCCGGTCGGCACTTTCGTGGCTTGCGCAATTTGCGCGTTTTTGATGGAGATTCCCGCGTTGGCCGCAAGATAAGTGATGACCCGAAGAGCGTATTCGCTGGTCTGGGAAAACATGGTGTACCTCGCTTCAGGATATTTGTACCTTGTTATCCAGAATAGGACAAGTTAGACTCGCACATCGAAGTAAATGCCGGCTGCTTGCCGCGGCTCTTTTATCCGGTTGAGACATCAGGGGCCTCTCATGGCACATATCCACGAGCCTCCCATTCCTCACAAGATTCGTGCGGCCGCCGGCGCTTTTCTGGCCACGCTGCTGCTTGCCGTGCTGATCGTCCTGGGCTCGCGCAACCTCGCCCACTTCGACGCCGCCCTTATTGCCTACACCTTTGCCTGCCTGTTCGCCACCTTCGGAATTGTCTACCGGTACACGATGTGGGTCCAACGTCCTCCGACGGCGATGTACTTCCGCCGGGGGTGGCGAATTTTCCTGCGCCCCCGCGCCATCGTGCGCAACCTCGCCATCCTGGCGTACCGAATCGTGATTGAGGTCATCCTTAATCGGTTCATCTTTGCACGCGGAAAAAAAAGGTGGGCTGCCCACTGGCTCATCATGATCGGCTGCGTCATCGCCATCGCCATCACCTTCCCGCTCGTCTTCGGGTGGATTCACTTCGAAACCGTCCCCGGCAACCTCGGCCTCTACCGCACCTATGTGTTCGGGTTCCCGGTCCACGACATGCCGATCGATTCCATCGAGGCCTTCCTCGTCTTTCACGGCCTCGTGTGGGCCGCCTTCCTTGTGATTGCCGGGGTGATGTTCGCGATGTGGCGCCGTGTCCGTGAGCATGGCGCCGCCGCCGTCGAGCAGTTCGGCGAAGATTTCATGCCCCTGATCCTCCTCTTCGCCGTCAGCATCTCCGGCCTCATGCTCACCGCCTCCTACACCTGGATGCGCGGCTACGCTTATGAATTCATCGCCATCCTCCACGCGGTCACCGTCATCTTCACCCTCCTCTGGCTTCCCTTCGGCAAGTTCTTCCACATCATCCAGCGCCCCGCCCACCTCGGCGTCATGTTCTACAAAGACTTCGGCAAGGAAGCCCCACCCGCGCGATGCAAACGCTGCGACGCCCCCTTCGCCTCTCAGCTCCAGGTCGATGACCTCATTACCGTCGAACGCCGCCTGGGCTTCACCTACGAAACCGATCGCCCCGACGTTCAGCACTACCAGCAGATCTGCCCCAAGTGCCGCCGCGCCATGTTCGGGCTGGCGCAGGGCAATCTCTGGAATCCCCCAGCCGCCCCGATCAATGCAGGCTTCCAGCCGCGAGGACACTAACCGCCATGGCCACCCTTCCCGTTGACAAACTCAAAATCATCGACGCGTATGGCCCGCATCTCTCGATCGGCGCCGGCGCCCGCAACGTGCGCGAAGGCGAGCCCGACCGCCTCGTGAAAACCCACTGCTGCTTCTGCGGGCAGCAGTGCGGCATCCAGCTCAAAGTCAAAAACAACGAGGTCATCGGCTTCGAGCCCTGGGAAGATTTCCCCTTCAACCGCGGCATGCTCTGTCCCAAGGGCGTCAAACGTTACCTGCAAGGCGCTCACCCCGACCGCCTCCTCACCGCCATCAAGCGCGACCCGAATTCCCCCTCCGGCTTCTCGCCCATGGGCTACGAAGAAGCCATCCAGCGCGTCGCCGGCGAAATCGACCGCATCCAGAAGCAGTATGGTCCCGGCGCCATGGGCGTCCTCTCCGGCGCCTCGCTCACCACCGAAAAATCCTACCTCATGGGCAAGTTCGCCCGCGTCTGCCTCAAGACCCCCTTCATCGATTACAACGGCCGCCTCTGCATGGTCTCCGCCGGCGTCGCCAACAAAAAAGCCTTCGGCGTCGACCGCACCACCAGCCCCTGGGCCGACATGATCGGCTCCGAGGTCATCTGGGTCGCCGGCTCCAACGTCGCCGAGTGCTCCCCCATCACCACCAATTACCTCTGGCAGGCCCGCGAGCAGGGCGCCCGCATCATCATCCAGGACCCGCGCCTCACCCCCATCGCCCGCACCTGCGATCTCTTCCTCCCCATCAAGCCCGGCCGCGATGCCGCCCTCTTCGCCGGGGTGCTCAACATCATGATCCAGAAGAACTGGATCGATCACGACTTCGTCAACAACCACACGGTCGGCTTCGACAAGGTCGCCGAATACGTCGCCCAGTGGACTCCCGCCAAAACCGCCGAAGTCAGCGGCGTCACCCAGAAGGCCATCGAGCAGGCCGCCGAATGGTGGGGCACCGCAAAAACCTCCTTCCTCTTCCACGCCCGCGGCATCGAGCACCACTCCCACGGCGTCGCCAACTGCCTCGGCGCCATCAACCTCGTCCTCGCCTCCGGTCGCATCGGAAAACCCAACTCTGGCTACGGCACCATCGTCGGCCAGGCCAACGGCCAGGGCGGGCGCGAGCATGGCCAGAAATGCGACCAGCTCCCCGGCTGGCGCGACATCTCCAACCCCGAACACCGCGCCTACATCGCCAACGTCTGGAACGTCGACGAAAAAGAAATCCCCGGCTCCGGCGTCGACTGCGTCGAGATGTTCCGCAAAATCGACCGCGGCGAAATCAAGGGCCTCCTCTGCCTCTGCTTCAACCCCAAGATATCCCTCCCCGACAACAACTTCATCACCCGCTGCCTCGAAAAACTCGAGTTCTTCGTCGCCATCGATTTCTTCCTCAACGACACCGCCCGTCACGCCGACATCGTTCTCCCCGGCTCGCTGCAGGAAGAGGATGAAGGCGTCGTCGCCCAGGTCGAGGCCCGCGTCATCAAGATCAACAAGGCCGTCGATTGCCCCGGCGACGCCCGCCAGGATTGGCGCATCATCCAGGACATCGCCCGCGCCCTCGGCCGCCCGCACGGCATGACCTTCAACTCCCCGCGCGACATCTTCGAAGAGCTCCGCATCGCCTCCAAGGGCGGCGTCGCCGACTACTCCGGTATCACCTGGGAAAAAATCGAAGCCAACCACGGGGTCTTCTGGCCCTGCTATTCCACCGATCCCAGCGGCAACCCCATCGACCACCCCGGCACACCGCGCCTCTTCGAGCCCGGCTCCTGGAATTCCGTCGCCAAAGGCGCCGGCCGCTTCTACTTCCCCGACGGCAAGGCTCGCTTCAACGTCGCCGCCTACGCTCCCCCCACCGAGGAAGTCGACGCCGAGTACCCGCTGATCCTCACCACCGGCCGCGTCGTCTCGCAGTTCCTTTCCGGCACGCAAACCCGCCGCATCGGGCCGCTCGTCGATCAATATCCCGAGCCCCGCATCGAGCTGCACCCGCGCCTCGCTGAGAAGCTTGGCATCCAGCATGGCGACTGGGCCACCGCCGAATCCCGCCGCGGTTCCGCCACGCTGCAGTGCAGCGTCGTCACCACCATCCGCCCCGACACCATCTTCATCCCCTACCACTGGGCCGACCGCAAGAGCGCCAACCAGCTCACCATCAGCGCTCAGGATCCCTATTCGAAAATCCCCGAGTACAAGGTCTGCGCCGCCCGTCTCACCAAGGCCGAGCGGCCCGCAGAGGAAAACGTTCTGGAGCCCCAGCAGTAGAGGTTCACCATGGCCGTCCCGGAACAATACGAATTCTTCATCGACCCCAACCGTTGCATCGGCTGCCAGTCCTGCGTGCAGGCCTGCGGCGAGTGCGACACCCACAAGGGCACGCCGATGATTCACCTCGAATACGTCGACCGCGAGGAAAGCGTGCAGACCGTCCCCGTCGTCTGCATGCACTGCGACACGCCCACCTGCGCGGAAGTCTGCCCCGCCGACGCGATCAAGCGTACTGACGATGGCGTCGTGCAATCCGCCCGCAAGCCGCGCTGCATCGCCTGCGGAAATTGCGTCCTCGCCTGCCCCTTCGGCGTCCCCAAGCTGGACATTCAAAAACAGCTCATGCTCAAGTGCGACATGTGCTACGACCGCAGCAGCGTCGGCAAAAAGCCCATGTGTGCCACCGTCTGCCCCTCCCAGGCCCTCTTCTTCGGCACCCGCGAGGAAATCGCCCGCCTCCGCCCGCGCTCTGCGCCCATGAACACTTTCCAGTTCGGCCACCAGACCATCACCACCAAGGTCAACATGATGGTCCCGCGCACCGCCCCCGTGCAGCACGTCGATGTCCTCTCCGCCATGTTCGCCGAATCCCCTGGCTGGGGACCGCGCCGCATCGCCCTCAACGTGCTCGCAGAAGACCCTTTCGCCCACGTGTAAACCGCGACTGCACCCTCTGCCCCCGAGGATCCACATGAAACGTGACCCCGAGCAAGTCAGCACCCCGCCCGATGGCCGCCCGCTCCACGACCAGCCCGCCTGGCGCCAGGATTTTCCCATCGACGTCGGCGAGGACAACTACATCGCCCGACGCGATTTCACCAAGTTCCTCGTCCTCACCAGCGGCGCCTTTGCCGTCGGCCAGCTCTGCATCGCCGGCAAGGCAGTCCTGGCGCACAACGCCCACGCCCCGCAGCCCCGCCGCATCGCCGCCCTCGCCGACGTCCCGGTCGGCGGCGCGGTCATGTTTGATTACCCCGCCGAACACGACAGCTGCATCCTCCTCCGCCCCGATGACAAAACCCTCCTCGCCTATTCGCAAAAGTGCACCCACCTCTCCTGCGCCGTCGTCCCCGACCACGAGCACAACTGCCTCCACTGCCCCTGTCATGAGGGCTTCTTCGACATGGCCTCCGGACGCCCGCTCTCCGGCCCCCCGCGCCGGCCCCTCCCGCGCATCACCCTCGAAGTCCGCGACAACGATGTCTACGCCACCGCCGTGGAGGTCCGACCCGTATGAGCCTCGACCCCAAATCCCTCACCAACCCCTCCCGCCGCATGCCCTTCCCGCGCGAGCAGCGCTCCACCATCGTCTACGGCATCCTCTGCTTCGTCCTCATCATCGTCATCCTCCAGCTCTGGCTCCTCACCGCCACCATGAATGCCTACCTCGGCGGCGATACCGCCGTCGTCTGGCCCGCCGCCATCGTCAGCCTCGTCTGCCTGGCCTTCAACCTCGGCCTCCTGAGATACATCTACGCTCTCGAAAGGGTCAAGCCATGACCACCTTCGCCGGTTCGCCGCCCGCCGCCGTCTCTCCCGCCGCTCCCGCCACCAGCGCCGATGCACGCGCCGGCTCGCCCCTCCAGCTCGCCCTGGCCACCGGCGCCTTTGCCGTCTGCTTCGCCATCTTCGGCTCCGTCTCCGCCATGATGCCCCTCCTCAAAAAGCAGATGACCCTTTCCCCGCTCCAGGTCTCCATCGCCGTCGCCATCCCCGTGCTCCTGGGGAGCCTCGGCCGCATTCCGCTGGGCATCCTCACGGACCGCCTCGGCGGACGCATCGTCTTCATCGCCGTCATGGCCGCCTCCATCCTCGCCGCCGCCGCCATGGGCTTTGTCGGCACGTACTGGCAACTGGTCCTCTGCGGACTCTTCCTCGGCATCTCCCTCGCGGTCTTCTCCGTCGGCGTCGGTTTCGTCAGCGGCTGGTATCCGCCCCAGCGCCAGGGCACCGCCCTTGGCATCTACGGCGCCGGCAACATCGGCCAAAGCTTCGCCGCCTACGGCTCCCCAGTCCTCGCCGGCGCCATGGGCGCCCGCTGGGGATTCTGGACTTTCGCTATCCTCACCCTCCTCTGGCTCATCCTCTTCATCATCCTCGGCAAAAATGCCCCGCGCCCCGCAGGCCCGCCCAAAACCCTCCGCTCCTCCCTCGCTCCCCTCGCCGACCGCACCAGCTGGATCCTCTCCCTCTACTACTTCCTCACCTTCGGCGGCTTCGTCGCCATGGCCATCTACCTCCCCATCTTCCTCACCGACATGTTCAAACTCTCTCCCGCTGACGCCGGCCTCCGCACCGCCGGCTTCGTCGTCCTCGCCACCCTGATGCGACCCGTCGGCGGGATCCTCGCCGATCGCATCGGCGGCCGCGTCATCCTCCTCGCCTCCTTCTCCGCCACCACCCTCTTCGCCATCTTCATGGCCTGCCCCATGATCCACACCTTCACCATCGGCGCGCTGGGAATGGCCGCCGCCATTGGCCTGGGGAACGGTGCCGTCTTCAAACTTGTTCCCCAGTACTTCCCCAAGACGGTCGGCGCCGTCACCGGCCTCGTCGGTGCCGCCGGCGGACTCGGCGGATTCTTTCCGCCTCTCGCCGTCGGCCTTATCAAACAGATCACCGGCAACTTCTCCACAGGCTTCCTCCTCCTCTCCGCCTTCTCCCTCCTTTGCCTCTTTATCTGCTGGAAAACGAAGTCTGCACCGTCCACCGTACATCCATGAAAACCAGCAAAACCCAGCCATTTGTTCGACGGATCATCTGAACGAGGATGTGCGGCCGCGCCATTGCACCTGGGCACGCGCAGGATCCGCCCTCGGTCACTGCCCCCTGCGCCCCTATCGGCTCCCCGCAACATCCCCTTCCGCGGGCCTCTTGGAAAACAGCCGCCGAACCAGATGCCCTTTCCACATCCACAGCCCCGACAGCACCAGCACCGGCAGGAAGAAAAAGCGAACCAGCGGCGCGTACTGCGGGATCTGGTCAAACGGACTGTAAACGTAGCCGATGATCGGTATCCCAAGGACGATGTGCACCCAGCGGAGTATCGATCTTTTGGTGGCGTTACTCATCGTCCATTCCTTTTCCATTGAGAATCTGCGGCGCACACTTTTCGATGCGCGCTTCCCGGGTTTTTGATTGCTTGGCCCCGGAAAAATACAGCAGGTAGGCCCGCTGTCGTCCCGGCGTCAACGCCTCGAACGCCGCTTTCAACGCGGGGGCGTCGTTGAACTTGTTCTGCAGTTCTTCTGGAATGGGGCGTTCCGTGATCTTTTTCAAAGGGACCTTCAGGCCCGCTTTTTCCACGCTGATCGCTTCCTTGATGTAAGCCTTCAAAACGGATGCGATCTTCACAATCTCCCCCACGTTCGCGAACCGCACCACCCGCGCCGACTGCGTGTTCTCCCCCGGAAAAGCCAGGATCCCCCTGGGATCCTTCAACAAGGCGCCCTTCACAAAACTCAGCACGCAGTGTTCCTTGAACGCGCCCAGGATCACGACGTTGTGGTCCTCAAACGTATAGCAGGGAACACGCCACTTCACTTCCTCCGTCAGCGGCGAATCCAGAACGATCTTTCTCAGCGCCTGCAGCTCTTCCTGCCACCGCTCATTCTTCCGCACAAAGCCGTCGACCTTGGGGTTCATCTTGTTCATGGTCGCTTCCCTGAAATCCAGTTGAGAAGAATGCAGCCTCGGGCTGCCCCGCCGTATCGCGCTGCCGCGCCTAACTGCCTCCGGGCTCGACGCCCGCAACCACGCGGCAAAGCTGCTCCAGCATCTTGGTCCAGCCGAACTCGGCGCCGCGCAAGGCCTGTTTGCCCCGCGGTTCGGCAAGGTCAAAGCCGGCATGCTCGAAGAACACGCGCGTGCCCTCGCCCTCCGGCTCAAGCAGAAAACTCACCCGTGTATCGACCACCGGTCCCCCCGCTGACCACGAAAATGCCAGCCGGTGCGGCGCCTCGCACGTGAGCACCTCGCACTGCACGGTCAGCCCCTCGAAGTTCACCCGCGGGTTGCCCGGCACGCGAAACGTGAAACGATGCCCCACCCGCGGCTCGAAATCGTTGGGGAACATCCACGAGGCGAGCGACGCGCTCTCCGTGAGCGCCCGCCACACCTGCTCCCGCGGCTGCCGAACCACGAACTCCCGCCGGATATTGTTGTTCATTCCTTGCTCCACTTGGCCAGTTGCTCCTGAAGTCGCTGCAGGCGGTCATCCCAGAACCGTTCGTAATGGGCCAGCCAGTCCCGCACCGCCCCCAGTCGCGCGGGCACCAGGTGATACCGCCGCTCCCGCCCATGCCGCTGCTCCGTCACCAGCCCGGCATCCAGCAGGATCCGAAGATGCTGCGAGACCGCGGGCCGGCTCATCTGGAACTGCCCCGCGATCGTGTTCACGGAACGATCCTCCTCGACCAGCAGGTCCAGCATCCGCCGCCGCGCAGGATGGCTGATCGCGCCAAAGACATCCGGTTCTCGATCAGGAATGGCAACCATGCCCCCACTATATGTAAGCAAACACTTACGCGTCAAGCCAAAACAGATTGTCCCCGGAAAACCGTGACACGACCTGAATGGCCAAGCTCTGGCATTACCCTTGCGCTATGTCTGCAATGCGAACTCTGCGCAGCTTCACCTTCGCCGCCGTCACCCTCCTTTACGCCCTTCTGGCGTCCGGATGCTCCAGCGTCCGCGTCACCGACCCCGCACGAACCGCGACAGAAATGCTGCTGCTGAGTCAGGCGGCCACCAAGGCCATCAACCAGTTGTCCGCCGCAGCCCTGCGCGACCGTCGCATCTATCTCGACGATTCTTTCTTCCTGCCTCACGACCGCAACACCGAATCCACCGCCGACTACCTCTTCATCCTGGGGGAAGTCCGCGCCAAGCTCCTCCTCGAAGGCGCCCGCCTCATGCCCACACGTCAGGCCGCGGAGATCGTCGTCGAGCTCCGCAGCGGCGCCCATGGAATCGACAAACAGAACCTGCTCGTCGGACTGCCGTCGATCGCCATGCCCGGCCTCACCGGCGGGGCCACCGGCGGTCTTACCGGTGGTCCGCTGATCACCACGCCGGAAATCGCGCTCCTTAAAAACATCAAGCAGGACGGCGTCGCCTCCGTCGCCATCGTCGCCTACTGGGCCGACAGCGGCGAACTCGTCGCCACCTCCGGACCCTTCGTCGGCCGCACCTTCCGGGATGACTGGTGGTTCCTCGGCTATGGCCCCCGAACCACCGGCGATATCCCCACGGCCCAACAAAGGTCCACACGCTAGAAAAACGATCCGGGCCCGATGCCGCGGCCCCTGGCTGTACATGCGGGAAGGTGGAGTTCGTGATTCGGATCGATGCGGGTCAAATCGATGTGTCCGACGGGGGGAACCCGCCGCGTACAGTCATCGGCGATGAGGAGGTCGTTGGCCCGCCGCCGCCACCGCCCCGGCCGCGCCGCCGCTGGCGGCGACGTATCGCCCGGCTCGCAGTTTTCGCCCTCCTGCTCCTGCTGCTGCTCATCTTCACCGTCCAGCTTGTCCTCTGGTCGAACTATCCCCGCACCTTTGTCATCGCGCAACTGGAGCGCCAGCTCGGCCTGCGCGTGCAGGCCGATGCCCTCTCCACCACCTGGTGGGGCGACACCACGCTCACCAACGTCGCGCTCTCGCTCCCGCTCGGAAAAGATGCATTCCTCCGGGTCCCGCGGATGCAGGTTCGCCACACCTCGCTCGTTCCGCTGTTGCTCCATTGGCCCCTGGAAGTGAAAGCGGTGACGCTCCACGATCCCACGTTGGTCGTGCAGCAGGACCGCACCGGCCGCTGGGACATCCTGGAAGTCACCGACCTCGTCAGCCGCGTTGGCGGAAGCCAGCAGGCCCAGGCATCCACCGGCACGCCCGCCACCTCCACCGCCGCCCCCGCATCGCCCGCCACCACGGTCCTGCCGGCGATCACCCTCGACAACGGCTCCGTTCGCATCCTGCCCTGGCAGAGCGACCCCATCGAGATTCACAACATCCAGCTCGCCGGTCGTCCCAGCGGCCGGCTCGTGTGTTTGTACCAGGCCAGCGCCGGCAGTGCCGATCCCGGCCAACCCTACGCGATGCTCAAAGGTGAGGTCGCCCCCGGCGGCGCCTGGCGGCACACCCTGCGCGCCGCCGCCCGCAACCTCCAGCCCTGGGTGCAGACCTTCCTCCCCCAATGGCCCCACGATGCCGCCGCCGATATTTCCTGGGAAGGCGCCATGCAAAACGGCGCCGTCACCGGCACCGCCGATGTCGAATCCCTTCACGCCCGGCAGATGGATGCCCGCGGCTCCGTCGATGTCACCGCCCGCGCCAACGATCTCCAACTGCAACCGCGCACGCTCCGCATCGACACCCACAACCCCCTCGTTCCGCGCATCGATGCTCGCGGCGGCTCCCTCCACGCCACCCGCCAGAACCTCACCCTCCGCGATCTCTCCCTGCAGGCCATGGGTGGCACGCTCACCGTCGGCGGCCAGTTCAGCTTCGACTCCGGCGAAGGCAACGCCCAGCTCGCATGGGCCGACATTCACGCCCCCGCCGCCACCCTCACCGGCAACGCCACCGTGACGCTCACCCGTCCGCACGATGCTGCTGTGGATCGTCCAGCCCAGCAACTCGCCCTTCGACTTCAGGGCCGCGCCGCCACGCCTTTCGGAGTGCTCGACACCACCGGAAACCTCCAGGCCGCCGGACCCGCATGGACGCAGCTCGCATGGAACGCCGACCTGTCCCGCGTGGGCTGGACCGGCTGGCCCACCATCGAATTCACGCGCCTCACCGCTCGCGGCAACCTCACGCCCACCCACCTGACCCTCGCTTCCCTCACCGCCCAGGGCCGCGGCGCCATCAGCGGCGGCGGCGACTGGAACTTCTCCGACAACACCTGGTCCGCCACCCTCCACGCCGAAAACGTGCCGGTCCTCAACAGCCCCGCCACCGCGACCCTCGCCCTCGATGCCCGTGGCGATCGCGACACCATCCATCTGCAGCAGGCCACCGTGCAGGCCGACGGCGTTACCGCGGAAGCCGCCGGCAGCTATGCATTCGCCCTGCCCCAGCCGCTCGATCTCGCCGTGCAACTCCGCGAAACCTCCTTCGGCGATGTCCCGCCGCCCACTACCGCCGCCACACAGCCCGCAATCGCCACCGCGCCCGACCACACCATCCGCCTGCAGGGCAAGCTGCGCGGCAACGCCCGCCTTCACGGAACCCTCACGCCGCTCAACCTCGACATCGCCGGCCGTCTGCTCGCCCGCAACCTCTCCGTCCGCGCCCGCGATCTCGGCGACCTCGACGTCGATGTCACCGGCCTGCTTACCGAAAACGACCTCCAGCTCCGCACCACCGAAATGCAGATCCTTGGCGGCCGCTGGAACGGGTCCATCGCTTATCCCTTCGCTACCCGCACCGCCACGGTCCACGTGACCCTCAGCGATCTGCCCCTCGAAAAATGGTCCGACGCGTTCCACTGGACCGTCCCCGCCGCTGGCGATGCCGCCGCGCCGCTGCTGACCGGCACCGCCGCCGGCGACGTCACCCTCGAAGCCTCCGGTTTCGATCTCGCCGCCATGCGCGGCCAGGGCACGCTCCACATCGCGCACCCGCAGGTCAACGTCGCACCTGGCCTGCCGCCGGTGC
>JBEHXY010000067.1:0-13255 GCA_048498455.1 Planctomycetota bacterium
AGGGTGCCCGGCGCCAGCGGCTGGGGACTCGAGTTGGACGAGGAGTTGGCCCGCAGCGCGTTGACCGCGGCCACCGTGCCGTTGGGCCCAACCGCCCGGCCATTGACCGTATCGCCTTTTTGGCCGGGAACCATCATGGCCGAGCTGAACCCGGGAGTGGCTTGTGAGGCCGCCGAACCGTTGCAGCCTGCGACACACAGCCCCGCCATCACCATCAGCACAAGAGTTGTCCGCATGATCACCTCGAAGGAACCACGCCGCCGGAAGAAGGGACGCCGGATGCCGGCGGTGCCAGGGGCCCGGCCGGATCAGCGGGTCCTATCATAGCAGGAGCTGCGTTCGGGGCCAGCCCCCCGCCGGGGGTAATTCCCAATCCCGGTATGGATGAGGTATGGGTCACCGACGGGTTGTTGGGTGTCGGATCGTCCACCTTCAGGTTCGTCGTCCAGTGCACGTCGCTCAGGAACATGTTGCTGGGGCCGTTGTTCTTCACGACCACCTGGTTCTTCTTGGCCTTGGCGCGGGCTTTCGCCTGTGCCTCCGTCTGGGCCGTGGCGACCGTCCAGCCGTTCTTGTTGAAAGCCGAGAACTGCGCCGCCACCGAGTGGTCGCGCACCACGCGCGGCTTGGATTCACACCCCACCACCGCCGCCACCATCAATGCCACTATCAGGTACCGCATAACCACCTCGCCTTACCGCCGATTTCGTCCGCGCCCGCGGCCCCGGCCGCTGCGCTTCCCGCGCCGGGCACCCGAATCGCCGCCCGGTGCGCCGGGCGCCGCGCCCGGTCCGGCCCGACGGCGCTCCTGCCGCGCCTGCTGCCGGGCCTCTTCCTTTCGATCCTGACGCTTGGCCAGGTTTTTCTTGCGAAACGGTCGCACCGCCTGGTCATCGGGACCCGCGGCCACCGGTTCGCCAGGCGTCCGGCTCTGCCGCCGCGGCTCCATGCGCCGCAGCGTGGTGTCGCCGCCGATGCTCGAGCCATGCTCCAGCAGCCGGAAATCCAGTTGCCGGGAGGACACGTTCACGCTGACGATCTGCACCTTGGCCCGGTCGCCAAGCGAAATCCGTCGCCCGGTCCGCTGGCCGCGAAGCACCCCCGTGCGCTCGTCGAACTGCCAGAAATCGTCTGGAAGATCGGCCACGCGGATCATCCCTTCGACCAGGAAGCGCGTCGACTGCACGAACACGCCGAAGCCGGTCACGCCCGTAACCACGCCGTCGATCACATCGCCGATGTGTTCCGCAAGCAACTGCAGCACCTTCACCGCACGCAGGTCGCGCTCGGCATCGCTGCTGCGCCGCTCCGTGAAGCTCAAATGCTTGCCGAGCGTCACCAGCGTCGCGTAATCCGGTGTCATGCCGAGCGTCTCGGGCATCATGCCCGCGCCCGGCCGCTGACCGGCAAAGCCGCTGCTGAGTTCGTTCTCGATCTTGGGCGCTGCCGCCGCCGGCGCACGCTTCTTTTTCGACTTCGTTTCCTGCTTCCGCGAAACGACCGCATCAAAGCAGCGGTGAATCACCAGGTCCGCGTACCGCCGGATCGGGCTGGTGAAGTGCGCGTAGTTGTCGCTCGCCAGGGCGTAATGCCCGATCGGCTGCGGCGAATACTCCGCGCTCGACATCGTCTTGAGCACCGCCAGGTGCACCGCGTACGCCACCGGCGTCCCGCGCACCGAATCCAGCATCCCCTGCAGGGCCTTGCGATCCAGCACCTTGGGCACCTTGCGACCGGCCACCAGCATGAACTGCCGCACCTGCTCGGTGTCCATCACGTCTGGATCCGGGTGGATGCGCCGCAGCACCGGCAATCCGGCTTTGGTCAGCCAGCGGCTCACCGCTTCGTTCGCCTCCACCATGAACATTTCGATGATCTTGTGCGTGAAGGCGTCATCCTCCGGCTGGGCATCAATGACGTGCCCGGACTCGTTGATGACCAGTTCCACTTCCGGCAGATCGAGGACAATCATCCCCTCCGCCAGGCGCCGCTGCCGGATCACCCGGGCCAGCCGGTCCATCCGCAGCAGAATCTTCCGCACCTCGTCGCTGACGATCGGCACGTTCGGATTGGGCGGCGCTTCCAGCAGCCCCTTGGTATAAGGCTGCCCCTCGCCCTTGGCATCATCAATGATCGCCTGCGCCTGCTTGTATGTCAGACGCTTCTTGCTCTTGATCAGCGAGTTGGAAAACCGCGTTCCCACCACCCGGCCCTGCGCGTCATAGCGGATGAACGCCGACTTGCACAACCGCGGCTGGTTTTCCTGCAGCGAGCACACGCCATTCGACAGCACTTCCGGCAGCATCGGAATCACGTACCCCGGGAAGTACGTGCTGTTGCCGCGCATCCGCGCTTCCATGTCCATCGGCGATTCCACGCCGACAAAACTGGAAACGTCCGCGATGTGCACGCCCAGCTCCCACGCTGCTCCGCCGCCGCTGCCGGCCGCCGCGGAATCCATCAATTGCTCGATGTTCGCATCCTCCGCGCCGTCCGCGGGCAGGTCTTCAAACTTGGCCGCCCCCTTGAGGTACTTCAGCGAAATCGCATCGTCGAAATCCCGCGCATCGTCCGGGTCGATCGTCACGATCAGCTCGTTGCGCAGATCCTCGCGGTCGCCGCCCAGCATCGACTCCGGATCGTAATTCCGCGCCGCCTGCCGGGCCTGTTCCAGCACCGCCTCGGGAAATTCCCGCGGCAAATCATACTGCCGGATGACGCTCTGCAGCTCCACCTCCGGCTCGCCCTTGGCCCCCAGGATCTCCGTGATCACCCCCTGCGCGAGTTCATCGCCCAGCGGATACTTCAGCAGCTCCACGACCACCTTGTCGTTCTCGGCCGCGTTTTTCGCCCCCACGTCACCCACCTCGATGGCCGAGCGGAACACCTTGCCATCCGGCAGCACGACCCAGCGGCCGTTCTGCTTGGCCAGGGTGCCGACGACCTTGTTGGTCGCCCGCTTGAGCACTTCGATGACGCGTCCAAAAATGTTTTTCTTGTCGCGCGTGTCGTATTTGTCGCGCACGATCACCTTGGCCGTGACGACGTCGCCCGTCACCGCATCGAGGTTTTCCCCGATCGGGATGAACAAGTCGCCATGCGCGTTGGTCTCCTCGGGAATCACAAAGCCGAAGCCGCCGCGCGTCTGGCGATACGTCCCCGTCACCTTGTTCCCCATGGCCGGCAGCCGAATCAGCCGCCCTTCCCCGAGCACCACCCGTCCCGCAGTCGCGAGTTCGTCGACCGCTTTCTCGAACGCCGGCCGATCTTCCGGCGGAATGTTGAGCCGGTCCGCCATGTCGGCGGCCCGCAACGGCTCTCCATTCTGTGTGCTTAGTAAGTTGATGATCGGTTCGTGAAACTGTTGGGTCAAAATCCCATCTCCTTGGCCCCCGCCCACCCCCGCAAACAATGCAGGCGCGGCGTGACACCATTAGTATAACCGAGGTTCTTTGTTGTAAACGGAATGCCGACTGGAAACCCCAAACCCCCGACACTTCTCTCGCCCGAAACCCGGGCTCTCTGCACAACTATATACGCCGAAATGGAAATTGCCACTCATTTCCGGCAATTTCCACAATTTCCCGGCTTCCCCCTCCTATCGGCACGATCGCCACGCGACTTTCCTCAAATCACCCCGCGACGCCGCACGTCCACCATGTACCCCTGCATCCGCACCCCGGGACAGTCCGAACGGCCGATCTCCTGGTGCGTCTTCACGTTCCCAATCCCCAGCCCATACTTCGTCCGCGCCAGCTTCCCCAGCGACAGGATCCGCGCCTTCTGCGCTGGAGTCGGCTCCTGCACGTTGAAGTTTCCCAGCACCACGATCCCCAGGTTGTGCGGATCCCGGCCCTTCACATGCGCCCCCTGGTACCGCAGGTTCCGCAGCTGAAACACCCGCCCCGAACGGTCGATCGCAAAGTGATACCCGATGTCCGCCCACCCGCGCTCGCGCACGTGGTATTGCCGCACCAGTTCCAGGTGCGCCACCGTCTCGTTGAAACCGTCTTCGAAAAACCCGACGTCGCGCCCGTTGTGCTGGTCCCCCGAATGGTGAAACGTGATCAAGTTCACCCCCTCCATCGGCTGGATCTGCGACGCCACCGGTCCCGCTTTCGTCCACGCGCTCCGCGGGTAGATCCCAAACGCACCCGTCCCAAATGCCGGCGCTGCCGTCACCCCCGCCGGCGGCCTGGAGGGCGGACCCGCCGGGATCATCGGCGCCGGCACCGGCAGCCGCTCCGCGTCCGGCAGGTTCCCCATCACCGGCGATTCCTGCACCCCGCACCCCGCCATGCCGCCCGCCCCGGCGAGCCCCAGCGCCCCGATGCCCGTCAGAAACGCCCGCCGCGACAGTTCCATCGCACCGCTCCCGCAAAAAGAAAACGACGCCGACGAAAACGTCAGCGTCGTGAATGTCTATCGACGTGGCGGGGCAAATCAGATCAGCCGCTGCTTTCGGATCGCCACCATGTAGGGCTGCATGTTGTCGCCCGGGCACTCCGTCTTCACCAGCTCCTGGTGCGTGAACACCCGCGCGATCGGCAAGCCATACTGCTTCCGCAGCAACGCGCCGAACACCTTCGCCTTGTCCTTCTGCGCCTGGGTCATGCTCTGCAGGTCAAAATTCCCCAGCACCACCACCCCCACGTTGTGCTCGTTGTTGTAGCGAACGTGCTGACCCTGGTACCGCAGGCTCCGCAACTGCCACACCCGCCCGGCGCGGTCGATCGCAAAGTGATACCCGATGTCCTGGAAGTTCCGGCTGCGGTGGTACTCGCGCACATACTCCAGGTGCTGCGCCGTCTCGCCAAAATCGCTCGTCGTAAACGGCTTCGGATCGCCCGAGTGATGGAACGTGATCAGCTTCACCCCATCCATCGGATCCACACGCCCCATATCCGGGCCCGCCTTCGCCCACATCGACCGCGGCAGAATGCCATAGGTACCGGCAGGCTCTTTCGCCAATGGCGGCGGCGGCAACGCGCCCTTGGGCGCCGGCGGCGCCAGTTCCGAATCCGGGACCGTCAACCGCCGCTGCGGAACCGGACCCAGCGGGTCCGGCAGATCGCTCACCACCGGCGTCGACGCATTCTCGCAACCATTCAAAAACGCCGCGGCCCCGCCAATCCCCATCGCCCCCAGAAACAACCGCCGCGATACCCCGTCCCCGCTTCCTTCGTCCTTACGGTTCTTACGCTTGCTCACAGATGGCCTTTCCACTCGGTAGGGGGGTCCCAACGTCCAATAACCATCTATCGGCCGCCCTGCCCGCTCGCCTCAAAAAAGAATCGTCTTCTTCTAACGATTCTTCGGCCCGATGAAAAGCCCCGGCCTACTTTTTCCAGACGCTGCCAACGCATGAGCTCTTCCCCCCTCACCACCACCGCTTCTCCACCTCCGCCATCACCCGCCCCATCCGCTTCTCCCACGTGTGCTCCGCCAATGTCCGCTGCCGCCCCGCCAGCGCCATCGCCGAATACTTCGCCGGCTCCCGCTCGATCCGCCCCAGCGCCTCCAGCAGCCCCGCCGCATCCCGAAAGCTCACGCATTCCTTCCCCTCCTCAAACAGCCCCGGCAACTCCCGCTGATAATGCGTCACCAGCACCCCGCCCGATGCCGTGATATCGAACGGCCGCAGCGGCATCCCCCCATGCACGCACCCGCCGAACAAATTCAAACTCGCCCGGCTCTGTGCATAAATCTGCCCCGATTTATCCCCCGCATGTTCCCCGTTGGACCGCAGCCCCAGTTGCTCCCACCCCTTGCCGATCAGCGCCAGCTTCCCCTTCAGCAGCTCCGCCGCCGTCTTCACCAGCACGTTCCGCGTGCGATGCATCCACACCGAATTGAGAATCTCCCACGGCAGCACAAACCGCCGCCACTCCAGCCCCGCGCTCCCGCCCTGCAGGTGCCGCGTCTCCGCCGGCATCGGCGCGCTCGCCTTCACGCACGCCGCCATCGACACATCCATGTCCGCCATCTTCCGCCCCACCACGTCCCGCGCCCACGCCACCAGCGGATCGGCGTCCGTCTCCACCCACCCCGCCTCAAAATGACAGTTCCCCAGAAAACACGCCGCCAGCGGCCGCCCTTCCACCGGCACAAATCCGCCCGGCCAATACTCCGGCAGACACCCCAGCGGCACATGCACGCTGTTGCTCACTCCGAAAATCTCCCGCATCTCCTCCCGCACATCCTCATCCCAGATCACGTTGAGCGTCCGCGAATCCCGCATCCCCTCCAGGTATTCGTGCATCCCGATCCCCCGCCGCGCAAAAGGCGGTTCGCTCCGCGGCTCATCCCACCAGTAATTCACCAGCGGCACCCCCACCGCTTCATGCAGCATCTCCCCCGTTCGCGGATGCGGCGCCATCGCCGCCGCATTCCCCCCGAGGATCACCTCCACTTTCGTCTGCCGGATCCCCGCCACCATCTGCCCCCACAACTCGTCAAACCGCGAAAATGCCCCCTCATCCGTGTACAAAAGATACAGCGGCACGTGAATCAGCACGCTGTACCCCAGGTTGATCAGCGCCAGCGCCATCTGCTCCGTCCACCAGATGTGCGAGCAGATCATCACCGTCCGCGTCGCCCCCTCCACCTGGAACATCTGCGTCGTGTTCGGCGTGCGCCGCGACTGAAACTCCGCCAGCGTCATCGCCATCTCTCACCTCTCATCACGCCTCCCGCCCCTCTTCATGCACCCGCACCCCCTCCGAAAGAACCTCCAGCGCATCCTCGCCGCGCAGCCGCTCCACCGTCTCCGGCGACGCCGGCAGCGCCCGCCCGAACGCCGGCGCATACACCAGCAGCGCCCGCTCATCGCCCAGCGCCGCCGCCATCTTGCCCAGCAGCTCATACACCCGCCGCCTGCTCGTGCCCACCGGCGCCCCCAGCATCTCCACCATCGTCCACGCCGCGTGCCCCTGCATCGCCGCCCGCACCGTCGGATCGCGCACCGATTCCGCGCTCCATTCCCCCCCCTCGCCATACGCGCCCTCCGGCGTCCGCACGCCCACCCGCATCCCCTGCCACTGCACAAATCCCATCCCCCCGTTCTCGCTGCTCAACGCGCAAAAGTCCGCTCCCGCCGCCGGAACCGTCCCCACCTCCGCCCCCCACGCCGCCTTCACCAGCGCCGCCAGCCCCCGCGTTCCCGCCGCATCCAACCCCCGCCGTTCCCCTTGCAGAATCACGATCGCCGTCGGCGGCCCCTTCACCACCTCCCGCACCGGCCGCCGCCGCAGCAGCTGCTGCACCTCCCGGTCAAAGACCACCGCATGCCGCGTCGCCGGACGCACCACCGCCAGCGTGTCCTCGTCCGCAAGCTCCGCCACCAGCTTCCCGATCTCGTCCATCACCTGCGCCAGGTCCACCATCGTCCCCGGCACCACCATGTCCACGCTCACCCACGCCCGGTGCTGCTGCCACGCCGACAACGTCTCCGCCGCCGTCCCATCCTCCACGTACCAGTCCCGATCCTGCTTGTACGGCTCCGGCAAACTCACCACCGTGTACACCGTCCCCCGGACGCTCATCGTGCAAAGCTGCTCCGTCTGCCCGAACACCCAGTGCGATTCCGCCGTCTCCTCGTCCGACAGCTCCTCCACGCCCCACGCCTTCCGCACCGCCGCCCCCACCATTTCCCGTGACAGCGCCCGCGCCTGCCGCGACAGCAGCACCAGCGATGCCGGCGGCAACCGCGTCTTGCGCCCCGCCCGTGCCGCCTCCGCTCCCTCCTCCGGCAATCCCACCTCCCGCCGCGCCCGCGTCATCACCCGCCGCTTCACCGCATACCAGAAAAACGCGAACAGCGCCATCACCCCCGCGATCGCCAGAATCGTCCACACCGTCTCCATCGCCCCTCACCGCCCCATCCCGGCGCCTGGATCGGTGTCGATGTCGCCGAACACCACGCCCCGCCCAGGTGTCCCCACGTACACCCGCCCATACATCCGCATGTCCCCCGTGATGTGGCTCGAATTCGAATACTCATGCTGCGGATCGCTGATCTCCACCCACCCCTTCCCGCCGTCATCCGACCGGAAAATTCCCTCGATCCCCTTCACTTTCCCCGCCAGGTAAATCGCCGGACCTGCCGCGCCTTCCTTGCCCTTTCCGAATCCCACGCCCCCCGTCTCCTCCACCCCGCTCACCGTCACAAACGTCTTCCCGCCATCGGTCGAATGCTCCAGCCCGTTTTTCCCGCCGAACCACAAATCCCCCGCCGCCGATGGCCCGACACGCAGCAGTCCTCCCCCCGACGGGTTCACCGTCCCGCCGGCCGCCGCAAAACTCTTCCCCCCATCCCGGCTCACCAGCACCTTGCCCGTCGCGCTCTCCGCCACATAAAACACCCCCGCCTCCACCTTGTCCGCCACCGGCCGCCCGCGCGCCGCATTCCCCAGCCCCTTCGAAGGCTCCCAGCTCGCACCGTTGTCGTTCGACCACGACACCACCGCATTCCGCGCCCCCCACACAAGCACCTTCCCGTCCGCCGACACCGCCACCGTCCCGCCTCCCGCCGAATTCCCCGGCTCCGCGACGAACGATTTCCACCGCTTCCCCCCATCCATCGAATACGCCCCATGCGATCCGCCCCCGTTGCGCACCGTCCCCACTCGCGCGATCACGTCCGGCGCCTGCCCCCCAAAATCAATGCTCTCCGTGTTGGTGAACGCCGGCTCCATCCGCCCCTCGCCCGGCGACACATACAGATCCTCATGCACAAACCCGCTGACGTCTCCCACCCCGCTGATCAGCCGCGGACCGGTGGGGGGGCTCACCAAATCCAGCACCACCGTCTCCTCCAGCCCCGCCGCTCCCACCCGCCAGTGCGTCCGCTCCCCCTTGTCCGCCGCCGTCACATCCCACGACTCCCAGATCGTCGCCCCCGTCGTGTACATCACGTGATCCGAATTGAACGGATCAATCTCAATGTCCCCCATCCAGTGCCCCGCATCCGCCTGCGGCCGCCCCATCGTGATCCACGGCGAAACCCCCGGATCGCGCGCCCCCGCCTTCGCCACCGCCTTCCAATGCGCCCCCCCATCCGTCGACCGATACGCATCGTCCCCCGTCCCCCAGCGATCCATCGTCGTCGCCATCACCACCCCCGGATTCCGCGCATCCACCGCCACCCCGCCATACCCAAAATGCGCATTGCCCCCCGGCCGTGCCGGCGTCACATCCCCCCACTCGCCCGTCGTCATGTTGTACCGCCACACCGCACCGTCGTTCATCCCGTTCGGCCCCGGCGCATCGCCGTAGGTCACGTACATCATCCCGTTCGTCGCCATCGCCGCATGGCTCGGCATCAGCGACCCCTCCGGCTGCCCCTTCACCTTGTCCCAGCTTGCGCCCCCATCCATGCTCCGGTACAACCCCGCCTGCTCCGCGCTCGTGCCCGAGCCGCTCACGCCCACGTAAATCGTGCGCGTCGCCTCGCCTGCCGGAATCTGCGAGCTGTCGAACAGCACAAAAACGATTCCCACCCCGTTCGTCCGCCCGCCCACCGGAAAACTCTCCACCTTTTTCCACGTCGCCCCCCAATCCTCGCTCCGCCACAACCCGTCGTTCCTCGACCCAAACAGCAGAATGCTCCCCTTCGCCCCATCCACCGCCAGCCGCTCCCCCGCGAACCTTCCATCCTCATTGCCCCCCATTTTCAGCGGAATGCCCGCCCGCTCAAAACTCCGCCCGCCATCTCCCGACCGCAAAATCACCCCATTCCCCACAAACGGCCGCGTGTAGGTCCCGCACGCCAGGTACACCCGCGTCGCATCGTTCGGATCCACCGCCACGCTCTCCACCCCCCACAAATTCCAGTCCTTCCGCGTCACCCAATCCATCATCGCGATCCACCGCCCCGCCCCGTTTCCATCGCCCTCCCACCGGTACGCCCCGCCGATGTCCGTCCGCGCATACATCAGCCCCTTCTTCGACGGGTGCATCACGATCCCCGTCACAAACCCGCCGCCGCCGATCTCCACGTTCCGCCACCGATACGCCTGCCGCTCCACGCCCTCCGGCCGCGTCTCCTGCGCCGCCAGCACCCCGCCCACCATCACCACACCCGCCATCACCACGCTCGCACCAATCCGCCGCATGTTCGCTCCTCCAATGCTCAAGCCACAGCCCCCCCGCGCAACACCGCCACCAGCTTCTCCGCCACCTGCTCCCACAGAAACCCACCGCGCACCAGCGCCGGCCCCGCCTCCCGCGCCCGCGCCCCCGCCTCCTTGTCCGCGACCGCCGCCAGCATCTGCTCCGCCAGGCTCTCCGTCGATGCCGCCAGCGCCACCCCCGGCGCGCCGTCCGCGCCCACAATTGCCTCCCGCTCCGTCCGGATATACCGCGCCACCGCATCGTTCGTAAATTCATCCGTCGGTCCCCCCCGCGTCACGATCACCGGCAGCCCGCTCGCCACCGCCTCCAGCACCGGCAGATTGAACGCCTCCCCCCGATACGGCGCCACATACGCATCCGCCGCCTGGTACAACCCCGCCACCTCCTCCACCGCCATCTCCCGCCCCGTGTACATCAACCGCGGCCCCACGTACCGCTGTTCCTCCGCCGTCAACATCCCCATCAGTTGCCCAAGGTTCACATCCGACCCATACAACTCGTCCAGCCCCTTCACCATCAACCGCGCATCGGGATGTTTCTGCGCCACCGCCGCAAACGCCTTCAGCAGCCCCATCACATTCTTCGTCCCCGACAGCGCGCTCAAATGCAGAAACAGAAACCCCCGCAGCCCCAGCTTCCGCCGCAGCGCTCCCCGCTCCGAAAAAGCCGCCGGCCGAAACACCGACACATCCACCCCGTGCGGCACCACCGCCACCTTCGCTGGATCCGCCCCGCTGGCCAGCACCCCCTCCCGCGACCATGCCGACGGTGTGATCAACTGCGTCCCGGTCTCCCGCTGCGTCTCCCCCAATCCCTTCCCGCCCACCACGTCCGACCGCTGCACATGCCCCAGTTCCGCCGTCAAAAACGTGCACACCCGCGCCCCCGCCACCGGCGAAAGCCGATGCGGAAAATCCATCCGCAGCACCACGTCTGGCGTCCACCCCGGCTCCGGCGCCTGAATCGCCTCCACCCGTGCCTCCGCCGCCTTCGTCAAAATCCCGCTCACCCGCCGCCACCACGGCTTGAACAGCGGCCGATCCACATGCCGCAGCTCCACGTCCCCCCGATCCATCATCGCCAGGCACTGGTATTGGTTCACCAGCGCATACGAATGCGCCACCCGCCGCCACCCCTCCACCAGCACCCGCAACCGCTCCGCCATCGCGCATCCCACTTCGTCAGCAATCCCTCAGCCGCGGCCAGTATAACCCCGCTCCTTCAATTCGATCCCCCCGGCGCATGCATCCGCACATGAATCACCAGCGCTTCCCGAAACGCCCGCGTCGCATCCCCCGGCCGCCCCAACTGCGTGTACAACCCCACCAGCCGCCGCAACGCCGCCAGCTCCGTCCCGCTGTCCGACCGCCGCCGCGCCTCCGCCACCGTCGTCTCCACCTCCTTGAGCACCTCGCCCACCCGCGATTCCCCCGCCAACCCTGCCGGCTCCGCCTCCTGCTCTCCCGCACGCTTCGAAAGCACCTCCTCCAGCGCCTCCGCCATCTCCGCGGCGCTCCCATACCGTTCCCCCGGCTTCTTCTTGCCTGCCCGCAAAATCACCCGCACCAGCCCCTCCGGCACGCTCCGCCCGCGCGGTAAAAACGACCGCACGTTCGGAAAGACCTCCCGAATCTGCTTCCGCATCACCTCCGCCGGATCCTCATCCACGAACGGCGGCTGCCCCGTCAACAAAGCGAACCCCGTCGCCGCCAGCGAATACACATCCGACCGCCCGTCGATCTCCGCCACCCCCGCCACCTGCTCCGGCGACGCATAACTCGGCGATCCCACAAACGCCCCCGGAAACGTCACCTCCCCGTCCGCCATCTCCTCCGTCGCCCGCGCCAATCCAAAATCCACCAGCTTGATCCGCCCGTCCGCCCCGCGCATCAGGTTTGCCGGCTTGATGTCCCGGTGGATCACCCCCGCCCCATGCGCCGCCGACAATCCCCGGCACGCATCCCGCATCGCCTCCGCCGCCGCCCGCCACCCCATCGTTCCTTTCCGCAGCACATCCGCCAGCGATCCCCCCGCCACGTACTCCATCGCCAGGTAGGGCCGCCCCGCATGTTCCCCGACCGCGTACACCGTCACCACGTAAGGATCGTTCAACCGCGCCGCCGCCCGCGCCTCCCGCAAAAACCGCTTCACCCGCGCCGCCGCCACCCGCTCCGGCTCCTCCGCCCGCCGCAGCACCTTTACCGCCACCTGCCGGTTCAACCCCGAATCATGCGCCAGGTACACGATCCCCATCCCGCCCTCGCCCAGCGCGCGCATCACCCGGTATCCCCCGATCATCGACTCTGCACTCACTGGCGGCGCCCGCATGGGCACCAGTTTACACGCACCCCGCCTCTCGCGGCAGCCCCTACACGCGCACCGCCGTTCCCCGCACTTTTTCCGAAACCACCGTCCGGTTCTTCCCCGCATGCTTCGCTTCATACAGCGCTTCATCCGCCAGCGCCACCAGCTGGTCCGAATTCACCGCACGGTTCTGCTGAACGCTCGAAACCCCCATCGACATCGTCAACGCCAGCCCCTCCGGGGTCGGCGGCAGCATCGCCCGCATCTGCGAGAGGAACTGCTCCCGGATGCGTTCCCCCACCGCCATCGCCACTTTCGAACCCGCATGCGGCAGCAGCACCACGAACTCGTCGCCGCCATACCGCGCCGCCACGTCCATCACCCGCAGGTTCCGCGCGATGATCGACGCCGTCACCTGCAGCACCTTGTCGCCGAACTGGTGCCCCAGCGTGTCGTTGAGTTTTTTATAGCCATCCAGGTCGCACATGATGCACGCCAGGTCCTGGCCATACCGCGCGCTTTCCGCGAAATACTTCTCCAGCACCTCCCCGAAGTGCCGCCGGTTGTACACCCCTGTAAGCGGATCCGTCGCCGCCATCTGCTCCAGCTTCTGCAGGCTTTCCTTGAGCTGCTGGTTTTTCAGCGAAATCTCCCGCGCCGCGGCCTGCTGCTGCTCGTGCAGCCGCTTGTTCTCCTGCTTCACCTTCCACGCTTCCAGGTTCTTCTCGATGATCAGCGGAATCGTGAACAGGTAATCCCCGTTCTTCACCACGTAGTCGTACGCCCCCGTGCGGATCGCCAGCGCCGCCGTCTGCCG
>JBEHXY010000068.1:0-13072 GCA_048498455.1 Planctomycetota bacterium
GGCTTGAACGCCGTCCCATCCCAGTACAGCACCCGGCTCGCCGTCGGCAGATGCACCCCCTGCCCGTCCGCCCACCAGTACACCGCCGTCTCCTTCGTGGTCACCGCCTTGGGCCACTCATACTGCACCCACTGCGTCCCCCGCTGCGGCCAGTTCCCATACGCCCCATGCGAATGATCCCGCGAATTCCGCGGCTCAAAGCCATCGTTGATCGCCTCCAGCGATTCATTCCCCGACACAAAACTCGTCGACGCCTTCGCAAACAGCGCCAGGTTCACGTGCGCCCGCGCCGCACCCTGCACCGCCGCGCCGCCGCCGTCGCCGCCGCCGCCCGTCGTTTGCGCCCAACCCGCCATCGCAATCGCCCCCGCAAGCGCCAATGCCGCCACCGCCGTCACGCACGTTTTCATGAATGTCTCCGCCGCCGAATCCACAGAAAGGTCGCCCCACTATAACTTCCTCCCACATTCTTCGGGAAAACAAATGTTGTACACTTCCCGCCCCGGCGTTATTCATTAGGCGGCTCGCCCCCCGGCCGCCGGCAACCTTCTTTGCTTTCGGAGTCGCTATGCGCCCTACAACGATCTTCCGCTGCACCCTGCTCACCCTCATCACCGCCTGTTCCACCACCTTCGCTGCCGACTTCGTCGCGCCGCCGCTCCCGCCCGCCGTCAATTTCCCCTCCGCCAAAATCGTCAAGGTCACCGACACCGGCGCCGTCGCCGACGACGCCACCCTCTGCACCGATGCCATCGCCACGGCCATCGACCAGGTCGCCGAGGCCGGCGGAGGCATCGTTGAATTCCCCAAGGCCGAAAAGGCCTACCTCACCGGCCGCATCAAGCTCAAAAGCAACATCACCCTCCAGGTCGATGAAGGCGCCGTCATCAAGTTCGCCACCGATCCCAAGCTCTACCCCCTCGAAAAAACCCGCTACGAAGACGTCGACATCATGAACTACTCCCCCCTCATCTACGCCTACCAGTGCGAAAACATCCGCATCACCGGCAAGGGCACCCTCGACGGACAGGGCCAGTGGTGGTGGAACTGGGCCCGCAATCCCACCGGCGCCACCGAGGGCGCCGGACGCAACGCCGGTTCGCCCGGCGGCGGCAGCTCCGGACAGGGCGTCGGCGGTACCACCGAAGCCAAACGCCTCATGGCCCTCTACACCGCCGACCGTGACGGCAAGTACCCCCTCGATCAACGCATCTTCGGCGACAAAAACACCGGCTATCGCCCCACCTTCATCGAACCCTACGAATGCAAAAACGTCCTCATCGAAGGCGTCACCGTCAAAAACAGCCCCTTCTGGACCCTCCATCCCCTCTACACCACCAACTTCACCCTCCGCAACGCCACCATCTCCGGCAGCGGCCCCAACACCGACGGCTGCGACCCCGACTCCTGCAACACCGTCCTCATCGAAAACGTCACCTTCAACACCGGCGATGACTGCATCGCCATCAAGTCCGGACGTGATGGCGACGGCATCCGCCGCAACCGCCCCTGCGAAAACCTCACCATCCGCAACTGCACCATGAACGGCGGTCACGGCGCCGTCACCCTCGGCTCCGAAACCTCCTCCGGCATCCGCCACGTCCTCGCTGAAAACTGCACCGTCGACGGTCCCGACGTCGCCATCCGCCTCAAGAGCGCCCGCCGCCGCGGCGGTGGCTTCGAGGACTTCATGGCCCGGAACATCACCGTCAAATCCGTCAAGCAGACCGCCATCCTCGTCACCCTCCGCTACGGCTCCGCCGTCCCCGAAACGCCGAAAAACGAAACCACCCCCATCGCCAAGGACATCTGGATCGAAAACTTCACCTGCGACGCCGCCCCCACCGCCATCAACCTCCAGGGCCTCAACGAATCCCACATCGAAAACGTCAACCTCAAGAACGTCACCATCAAGTCCAACAAGGGCGCTCTCGTCGATTTCGTCGATGGCCTCCACCGCGACAACGTCACCATCACCCCCGCCACCGGCGAAGTCTGGACCATCACCAACTCCACCGACATCCACTGACCCCTCCGGCACCCGCCCACCCCGCCCGCAAAAAGCAAAAACCCCGCGACGACCACCTCGTCTTCGCGGGGTTTTTTCATGCGGAGGCGGAGGGATTCGAACCCCCGGACGCCTTGCGACGTCTCCGGTTTTCAAGACCGGTGCATTAAACCGCTCTGCCACACCTCCAGCGGTCCCCGCCCCATCTCTGACCCGACCCACCGCGCTCGGCCTGGCCACGCTCGCCTTGGCCCAGCCTCGCCCAAGAGTACCCACCCGCCCGCCCGCCGGTCAATCATCCCGTCCACGCACCCCGACGCTGCATCATGTTGTCGCCCCCGCCATCTTGCGCCGCACCTCCTGCCCGCCACCACCCGCGGCCCGCCCCGTTCGCAAAAAAAGACAAGGCGGCCGCAAGGGCCGCCTCATCGTTACGTCCTGATGTGCATCTCAGTTAGTTGTGCAGATGGCACACCGGCTTGCGACCCGCAAACCCGCCATCAACTTCGTGCCAGTGACTGATCGTGTCCTCGTCCGCTTTCCAGCAAAGCAGCACTTCCCGACCTTCATGAATCGCCGGAAAGTCCAGCAGCGCCCGCGACGGATCCTTCAGGTCCACGCCGATCTGCGTGAGTTCCTCGATCAGGCTCTCCAGCCGGTCCGTCGCCCGGTCAAAATCCGCCTGCAGCATCGCCTGACGCTTCGGCGAGAGATCCGAAAGCCCCGCGCTCAATTCCGCATGAATCCGCAGACGCAACGCCTGCGTCGCCTGGATGTCCGCCGCGATCCGCTTCACCAGCGGAAGCGCCTTGCGCGCTTCGCCAAGGCTGAAGTATTTCTTGCCCTGCTTCGGGGCGGCGGTTGTCTTGATGGCTGAAGAGAACTGGGTCATACCACGCCTCTTTTCTGCAAAGAACGTCTTCCATCGCCAACGGCTCGAGGAGGGGAAGGGTCGGTCGGGTGCAAGTTCTGGGTGGTCTCCCAGAAGAGGCATCGGGTCAACCCGCCACTTCTCTCTAGTGCAAAAGAAAAGCCAAATGAAATTTCTCCCGCGCCCACAGCCCTCTTTTTCCCCAAATCCGGCCCCCAATACCCGCCTCTCGCCTCCCCTAAGCCCGGCACCACCACGCGCTTGCACCTCAGCCGCCCGCCCTGCCGCTGCTTGTCCCCGCCCCGCTCTCCCCCGGCACCATCAACACCCGCACATTCCCCGGTACGTCCAGCGGAAGCATTTTCAGCCCTCCCCGCACCAGCTCCTCCGGCAACGCTGGCGTAATCGCCGGATCAAACCCATAGCTCTTCTCCAGCCGCGCAATCTCTTCCAGGTCGATCCACACGTACCGAATCCCCTCCCGCCGCATCCACGCCACCGCCCCCGCCACGCCCCCCGCACGCAGCACCTCCCCCAGCGGCTGCACATCAAACGCCGTCGCATACACCGCCGGCGTCCGCAAAAACAGCGGCGTCGCGGTCCCCACCAGCAGCACCTTCCCCCCCTCCGCCTCCGCCGGCACGTGATCCCCATACACCAGGTAATTCAGGTCGAGCCGCCGCTCATACAACTGCCCGATCGCCCCCGCCGCTGATGGCTCCGCTCGACCATGCACTCCCAGCAAAAGCCCCGCCTCCGGCAACAGCAGCATCCCCGCCGCCACCGCCTGCACCCCCACCAGCACCCCGCCCGCCCGCCGCAGCCCCGCCCCCGCCCGCGCCAGCCCGATCCCCGTCACCATCGCCAGCGGAACCGCCGCCGGCAGCAAAAACCGCCCCTGCAAATGCGTGAAAAACATCCACGCCCCCACCTGCACCGCCAGCACCCCGATCAACACCCCCACGCTCCTCCGGCTTGGCCCGCGCCTCAGTCCTGCAATCCCCGACGCCCCCACGAGCACCCACAATACCCCGACACGCTTCCACCACGCCGCCTGATCCACCTCGGCCACCGTCCGCCCCGCCCACGCCGCCGCCCACGCTTCGCCCGACGCCAGCCCCTGCGACCACTGCGCATCGAGCACCGATTCTTCCACCAGCGCCCCCATCCGCGCCCCCAGCGACCGCTGCCCCACCGGCGCCCCGTGACCCGCATCAAATCGCTCCGCCAGCGACGCATCCCAGCCCCGGTGCGGCAACCACCGCGCTGCTACCGGAAACACCGGGTTCCCCCCGCTGTACACCGCCGCCCGCAGCGCCCACGGCCCATACACCACCGCCGCAATCCCCGCCACCAACACCACCGTTCGCACCCGCCGCCACCCGCCCCCCGCCACCATCACCAGCGCCACCGGCACCGCGAAAAATACCCCCGCCGTCAGCTTGCACCCCATTGCCAGCCCCAGCAGCACCGCCATCAGCACCCACACATGCCGCCACGCCCGCGTCCGCAGCGCCCCCGTCACCCCCATCGCCATCACCAGCGCCAGCCCCCCGTCCAGCAGCATCCCCCCTTCGTTGTACGCCAGCGACCCCGTCACCACCGTCCAGGGAATCGCCAGGAACACCACCCCCGCCACCACCCGTGCCAGCCCTCCCCGCAGCGCCGGCGTCGGCGCCAGCACCAGCCCCGCCGCCGCCAGCACCATCATCAACGCATGCAGAAACTGGCTCGCATACAGCCCCGCCAGCGCGCTCCCCGCGCCCGTCACCGCGTTGACCACCTGCCCCGTCAGCAGGTACAGCATCTCCACGTTTTCGGGAAATGCCGAATACACGTTGTGCGGCAGAATCGCCGTCGACCCCGCCTCCGCATATTCCCGGGGCACCTCCAGGTGGTACTCCAGGACGTCGTACCCCCGCAGCTCCGTCCGCCACAATGTCCCCGGCGGAAACGTCGCACCGATCGCCAGCACCGCCGCCGGAATCGCCCCCAGCACCAGCAGCCACTCCCCCCGCCGCGCCTCCCGCCGCAAAAATGCGCCCCCCCATTCCCACACAAACCGCCGCGTCTCTAAAAACCCCAGCCCCGCCGCCGCCATCAGCAACCCCGCGCACACCCACGGCGGGTTCAGCAGCCCCGCCGTCCCCAGCCCCAAAGTCCCCAGCGCCACCACCCCCAGCCCCACCGCCGCCGCCACCACCAGCCGAAAACCGCCCGGCCATGGCGAAAGGTCAAACGCCCCCGCCCGCGCCGCCGGCCCCGTCAACGCCAGTCCCAGCATCGCCGCCGGCACGACCACCATCAATGTGAATGGAAAATCTCGCCACGTCTCCAGCACCGCCGGAAACTGCCCCCCCGCGATCACCACCGCCGCCGCCAGAAATGCCCCCACAAACGCCGTCAGCACCATCAGGCGCGAACGCGTGAACACAATCCCTTCCCCGCTCGGAGCTGCAGAGGTAGCCATCGTCGGGCAGTATAGGGCTCCGCCCTTCCCGCGCCACCTCCCCAAAACCCCGCCGCTGTGTTACAGTGAGGAAATGCCTACGGTTCGTGAAAAGCCCAGGACCGACCGCGGCCGCGACGTCCCCAGCGTCCGCCAGGTCTCCGTCTTTACCGAAAACCGCGTCGGCGCCCTCGCCGAACTGCTTTCCACCTTCGACGCCACCAAGGTGCGCATCCTCGCCCTGGCCGTCATTCAAGGGTTCGACTGCGCCATCGTCCGCTTCGTCTTCAACGACACCGACGCCGCCGCCCGCGAACTCGTCGAATCCAACTACCGCTTCACCATCTGCGACCTCGTCGCCGTCGAAATGCCCCCCGGCGGCGATGGCCTCCAGCGCATCTCCAAGGCCCTCCTGGGCGCCGAAATCGACATCCACTACTGCTACGCCCTCATCACCAGCGACAAAATCCGCGCCTCCATCGTCGTCCACGTCGACAACCCCTCCCTCGCCGCCACCGTCCTCGCCGAAGAACACTTCAACCTCCTCGACGAGGTCGACCTCCGCAGCTAAAAAAAAATAGGAAAAGCAACGTCGCCGGTGGGGGGGGGAACCCAATCCCGTCACCCCCCCAATCCCGCCGGCCCGCTCAACCCCCCCTCAACGTCTTCGTGGCCCTTCGCGCCTTCGTGCCTTCGTGCTAAACGTCGGCCGGGGCATTACCCCTCGACGCTCAACCCCGCCGGAGCCGCCGCCGGTTGCACCGCAAATGCCGGATACGCCCGCCGCCCCGGGACCGCCGTCGGCAACGGTGCCGGCGCGCTCACCGGCGCCTGCGCCTGCAGCGCCTCTTGCGCCGCCTCGGCAGACGACACCGCATCCGCGTTCGCCGCCACCGTCTCCTGTGCCCCCGCCGCCTTCTCCTTGGCCAGCTTGTCCATCAGCATCACCCACGTCTCGCGCTGATGCCGCATGATCTCCAGCGCATCATCCACCAGCACCGCGTTCTTCGTCAGGTTCGCGTCCACCAGCCGCCGGTAAATGAAGTTGTAAAGCGCCGCCAGCTTCCCGCAGAGGTCCTTGTCCACGTCGTGCCGCAGCCCCGACGTCAGCTCCGCGATGATCCGCTGCGCCCGCACCAGCGCCTTGTAGCTCCCCTCGATGTCTTTCTTCTGGATCGCTTCCTTCCCCTGCTCCGAAAACCGGATCGCCCCATCCCACAACATCAGCGTCAGCATCTCCGGCGACGCCGTCAGTACCTTCGTCTTCAGATATTCCTGGCTCGGCAATGCCATCGTCACTTCCCGTGGATAAGACCTTCTTACCCCCTGACAACCCCCTCACCATATCGGGTAAACCCCGCCACCGAGTTCAGTGGCTCGCTGGTTTTTCCCTGCTAACTGCTGGTGGTTTTCGAAAGCGAGTTGATCGCCGTGCCCTGGTTCTTGATCCCCGCGATCGTCGACTCCAGGTTGGCGAACTGCTGGATCAGCCGGTTCCGCTTCTGCACCAGCAGGTTCGCCAGGTCCGTCTGGTGCTTCTTCATCTGCGTCTCCTGCGAGACCAGCGAATCCGCCGCCGAAAACAGGATCCCCGTCCCCGCGTCCGTAAACCGCGAGAGAAAATCATTCAGCACCGCCCCGATCCCCTTGATCGCCGGCTGCGCCTGCACCGGCGGGTTCGTCGTCAGGTCCCCGGCGACCGCCTTGCTGTTGGTCGTGAACAGCGTCCGCACGTCCTCCGGATTGGACGCCAGCGCCGCGTTCAATTTGTCCGTGTCCAGCGACAGCTTGCCGTCCTGGTCCACCGAAATGCCCACCCCCGACATGTTTTTGTACTGGCCCACCGCGCCGTAACTCTGCGTCACGAACAACCCCATCGCGTCCTGCAGCTGCTGCACCGTCGCGTTGCCGAACAGCACGCCGTTCTTCGTCGTGTCGTCCGCGTTGAACGCCGTGTTCGTGGCGATCGAATCCACCACCTTGTTGTAGCTGTCCACAAACCCCTGGACCGCCGTCACCACCTTCGACGGATCCGTGTTCACGGTCACCGTCGTCGAGCCCACCCCCGTCAGCGTCACCGCCATGCTGGGCACCAGCCCGGTGAAGGTGTTCGACTTGTTCGTCGACAAAAGCCCGCCCGTCCCGTTGGCGTTGCCGCCATAGACCATCACCGCGTCCTGCCCCTCCACCAGCGACGTCGTCGTCAGCCCCGCCGCCGACCCGTCAAAAATCAGCCGCCCCGCCTGCCCCGTGTTCCGGCTCGACAGCGACAACCGGAAAGGCGTGGCCCCCGAACCATCGTTGAGCACCGACGCCGCCACCCCCACGTTGGCATCGTTGATCTTCTTGGCGACGTCCGCCAGCGTGTCCGTCGCCGCCACCGAAATCGTCTTCTGCTGCGAGCCGTTCATCTGGTTGCTGGTGAAGGTCCCCGCAATTCCCAGCCCCGCCGCCATCTTCCCGCCCTCCATGTCCTGCACCGTCGCCGCCAGCGTCCCGCCCGTCTGTGCGATCAGCAGTCCATCGCCGGAATCATTGATCCGCGCCGACAGCGCCAGCCCCGAGCTGTTGATCTTTTTGATCACATCGCCCAGCGTCGTGAACGCCGCGCCGGTCATGTCGAGGGTCAGCGCCGCCCCATTGCCGTCGGTCAGCCGCATCTTGCCGTTGGTCACCCCCGATCCGCCGTTGAGCGAGGACAGCAGCGTGTTCTGCGACGCATACGCCAGGTGCAGGTCGCCGGAGGAGATCGTCGATCCTTCCGCCGCCGCCGTCGACGTCCCATTGATGTGCAGGAAAGACGCCAGGTTCCCCGTCGTCCCGTCCGCCACCGTGAATGACCCGGCGGACGAAGACAGCGTGATCCCCGTCCCCGCCTGGTTGATCGCCGCCTTCACCCCCTGGCCGTTGGTGTTGATCTTCTTGATCACGTCATCCAGTGACCGGGCGCTGGAAAGATCCACCGTCTCGGAGTTGATCGTGATCGTCCCATACTGCGGTGCGATTTCCCCGGATTGTCCCTGGAAACCGCCGTTCAAATTTTTCAGCAGCGGCCCGGACAAGCTCGATGCGATGCGATCGCCCGTCAGCGTCCCGCCCACCGAGCTTCCCTGGATGCCCAGGTCAAACGCCGCCATCGAGCCATTCAGCGCCGCGATCGTCACCGGTCCGCCATTGGTGTCGGTCACCGAGATGCCCGAGCCATCCGCGGAAATGGCCGCGGAGATGCCCGATGACTGTCCGAGCGTGTTGATCTTGGTGATCACGTCCGAGAGCGTTTTGGCGCCGTTGAGCGTGACCGGAATCGACGCGGTGCCCGTGCCGATGGAAAAATCGTTGAGAATCCCCGCGTTGCGGACCCCCAGTCCGTCGTTGAGCGAATCCAGCGATGTCGCCCCTTTGAGCTTGGTCAGCGAGCTGCCCGTGATCGCCCCCGACGCCGCCGCAACGGTCAGCCCCAGATCGTCCGCCGTCGTCGATCCGCCGGCATTGCTAACCGCGAGTGTTCCCGCGCCGCCCGCCCGGTCGGTGAGTTTCAGGTGGTCGCCTTCGATCGACGCCAGCACGTTCACGCCGGTGGTGGAGTTGATCGTGTTGACCACGTCCTTGATGTCCACCGCGTGGGAGAGATCAATCAGCGTCGCTGCGCCGGCGGAATCGGAGATGCGGATCGCGCCGCGGGCGACGCCGGCCCCGCCGTTGAGCGCGGAAAGCTTGCCGGGGTCGTCGAGTTTTCCGCCGCCGAGCTGCAGCTTGATGTCGCCGGCCTTGCCCAGGGCGGTGGCCGAATCGGAGAAACCCTGCGTGACCATCTGCGAGGCCGCGGCGAGGCGCTGGACGTTGAACGAATAGCTGCCCGCCGGCGTGCCGACGCCGGCGGTGGCATTGACCACGCCGGGATTCGCGGAGGTGGCGGCGGCGGAGCGGAAGACGGCGGAGGAACTGAAGCTGGCGGCGGAGATTTTGAGGGCGGTGAGCTGCGTGGAGAGCGACAGGAAGGCGGTGTGCTGGTTGTCGAGGGCGGTGAGGCGGGTGGTGATCTTGTCGATGGGCTGCTGATCGAGGCTGATCAGGCCGGTGATCAGGGTGCCGTAGTCGATGCCCGAGATGGGGCCGATGCTGGTGGATGCGGACATGGCTGGGGCCTCAAGACTGCTACAGATGGGTTATCGACCCGATGCTGTGGCAGCCTTGAGGCCCCGGGGGGTTATTCGGCAGAAGTCCCCTTTTGGAGGGATAAGCGGGCCTTATTCGGCGTAAGTGGCGTCCTTGTAGATGTACTTCATGATCTTGTAGAGGGGCTGGACGGAATACTCGTGCTCGCCGATTTCGCGTCCGGACTTGAGCTTCACGGCGGTTTTGTAGGCGTCGAGGATGCTCAGGACGCCAATGATGACGCCGGGAAGGCAGCAGGCGATGCTGCCCAGCAGGCCGCCAACCAGGGTCATGATCCACTTCTTCTGCTGGCCATTGACGATGAAATGGCCAGAACCCAGGACAAACCAGGTGAGCAAGAGCGCCAGGATCGGGTTGGCGTCGGGCTTTTTAATGGTCATGCGGCAGACTCCAAGATTTCATAAACCTGAACTGCCGTAGTGTTGCCGAGACGGCTCACCTCGTCAAGGGGCCCGATTAGGGGGGTGGTTGCGCGGCGCCGTTCCGGGGTGTGGTTCTGCGGTCGGATTCAGGCGTCCGCCGGGAGCACGACTTCGTCGGAAAGTTCGGAGAGGTCGGTGGGGTCGGCCATGGCGTCGATTTCGCGGAGTTGCCGCGAGACGAGGTGGCGGAAGCTCATGACGGCGATGAGGCTGAGGAAGACCGCGGAAGCGGAGATCGCGAGGGAGGTGGTGAAGCGGTGGTCCTGCGCCGCGGTGGTGGGGATGGGGGCGGGGCTGTCGAGGGTGGCGCCGGCGCCGACGAGGTGGGTGCTCTCGGAGGCCTCGCGGAGGTTGGGGTTGACGTAGGCGGAGGCCAGGGCGTTGGCGACCTGGCTGACGCCTTCGGCAGCGGGGCCGGTGTAGCGGATGGTGAGGGTGCGTGCGGCGTCGTCGGGGGCGATGGTGAGGTGTTTGGCGAAGGAATTCAACCATTCTTCGCGCACGTCATGCATGGCGTAGTGGTTGTCGGGCGAGCGCAGGATGCGCCAGGCGGCGGAGGTGACCTCCGGCGACTTGATGAACTCGGCCTGGCGGTTAAGCCAGCCGTCGATGTCCGCTTCCGCATTGCCTGGTGCGGTGCGTATCACGGCCTCTGTGCGATACACGGGGGACAGGAAGGTGTAGATGCCTGCAAAGGAACTGCCCAGGATCATGAGGAGGAATATTCCGACCGCGGCCACTGTGCGCAGGGCATTGTGATCGGCGAGTTTCCGCGCCATGACCATTTCTTGTTTCTCCAAAAAACGCTTGACCAGTTCGAGATTTTCTTTTTTGGCCCGCAGCTCGTCGCGCTGGCGGGCGATGTCCTGAAAGTGGGAGCCCAGGGCGCGGGCGGCATCGCGCGAGCGGCGGCGCTTCTGGCGGAGCAGCAACGCGCGCTGCAGCAGCCGATCGCGATGCCAGGTGAGGGTTTGGAGGGCGAGGGCGGCTTCATTGGAGGGCGGCTGCGCTGCCGGGGCGGGGGCGGGAGTGGGGATGGGGGTGGCAGCGGGGGGTTCATAGACGGGGGCGAGGCGCTGGCCGCGGAGGAGCTCGAGCTCATGGCGGAGGGAGAGCAGCTCGCATTCGAGGGTGTTTCGGGCCAGCAGGGCTTCGCCGGTCTGCTGCTCGGCGGCGGCCTGGAGGTCGCTGAGGGTGCGCAGGAGGGATTCGTTCTGAGACTCCAGCGTGGCGACCTGGCGCTGGAGGGCGGCCTGGCGCTCGGCGGCGTGCGGGTCGGCGGGGGCTGGGACGGGGTCTGGGAGGGGGTCTGGGCGGGTGGCGGTCTGCGCGGCGTCACGGACGGCGGCGACTTCGGCCTGGAGGGCGGCCTGGCGGGCTGCGAAATCATCGGCCTGGCGCGCGGATTCGCGGGCGGCTTCCTCGGCCGCGTGCTGCAGCTCCTGCTGCGCGTGGGCGAGTTCGCGGCGCTGCGTTTCGAGCTGCTCGGCGGCATCGCGAAGGGCGACGTCGCGGGCCAGCCAGGCGGCTTCGTGTTCGGTGATCGCGGCCTGGCGGTGATCGAGTTCGGCGGCGAGACGGGGCAGATCGGTGTGGCGGGCGTCGAGCTGGGCGGTGCGGCTGTCGAGGGCGAAGTTGCGGGCGTCAAGTTGTGCGGCGAGGGCGTCGAGGCGGGCGGCGTCGGATTCGAGGTCGCCGGCGCGGGCGTCGAGGGCGAGTTCGCGGGTTTGCAGATCGCCAGCGCGGGAGGTGAGGGTGGCGGCGCGGGCGTCGAGGTCGCCGGAACGAAGGTTGAGTTCCGCGGCCTGGGAGGCGATGGCGGCGGACTGGGTGTGAAGGTCGGTGGTGCGGGCGTCGAGCGCGGTGTCGCGCGTGGCGAGCTCGGCGGCACGGGCCTGGAGGTCGGCATCGCGGGCGGCGAGTTCGGTAGCACGGCGTTCGAGGGCTTCCGTGCGGGCGTCGAGCTGGGCGGAGTGGACGGCGCGCTGGGCCAGGGCGGCGGCGTCGCCGGCGGTTTCGCGGGCCTGCTGCAGGGCGAGGGCGTGCTGCGACTGGGCATCGGCGAGGGCCTGGCGGGCGTCGGCGAGCGCGGCGGTGGCGGTGCGGCCGGCGTTTTCGAGGGCGGCGAGTTCGGCCTGGAGGGCGTCGCGGCGGGCGGCGGCCTGCGTGACTTCTTGCGTGAGGGAGTCGAACTGGGCGCGGAGATTGTCGAGGTTGGCGGTGGTGGCCTGGAGCTGGCCGTCGGCGGTTTGGAGCCGGGCGGTGGTGGTTTTGAGCTCGTCCCCCGTCGATTGAAGCTGGGCGGTGGTGGTATCGAGTTGGGTGCTGGCCGTTGTGAGCTGGGCGCTGGTCGTTGTGAGCTGGGCGCTCGTCGCTTGGAGCTGGGCATTTTTTGCCTCGAGCTCGTCGGTGGTGGATTGGAGCCGGGTGCGGGCGTCGGCGAGGCCGCGCTGTTCGTCGGCGGTGGCCTGGGCGACGACTTCGACGGCGGCGCGCCGGGTGTCGAGGGCGGCCTGGGCGTCGGCGAGTTCGGCTTCGAGGGCGGCCCGGCGGGCGGTGAGGTCGGTGAGATCGGATTCGGCGGCGGCGAGGGCGGCGGCGCGGGAGTCGAGTTCCTGGGCCTGGGCGGCAAGTGCCTGGCGGCTGGCGGCGAGGGATTCGCGATCGGCGGCGAGAGCGGCCTGAGCGGTGGCGAGTTCGGCTTTCTGCTGGGCCGCGTTTTTCTGACGTTCAAGGAGCTTGATGCCATCGCGGCGGAGGAGTTCCATCTGGCGGGCAAGCTGGTGTTTCCAGGCGGAGAGGCGCTCGAGCTGGGCGTCGACGCGCTGGGCGGCGGAGAGCACGGCGTCGGCTTCCCGCGGGCGCGGTTTGGGCGGGGTGAAGGGTTGGGGGTCGGTCTGCGTCATCGCGAGGTCCTCACGTGTCCCGGGAGTTCCGAGGGGATTTTGCGGCAGCGGGAAGGATGGGGATGGTCCTTTAAAAACGGGCCTAAGTGAGGAATGGTTCCTGATTTAGCGTGTTTTTGCGAAGCGCCGGTTGGGTGGTGCTTCGGGTAGCTCTGGTATAAGGTTCTTCGGCGCTGGGAGGGCTGGAGATTAGGAAAGGGGGTGAATTTGGGGAGGCTTTTTTTATGGGTAGCGGGGCGG
>JBEHXY010000069.1:0-13019 GCA_048498455.1 Planctomycetota bacterium
CTACACCGCGCAAGAAGTAAGAATGAGTGGCTACTACCGTTTTGGCGGTAGCGGCGCCGGGGGTGCCGGTCGCGGGACCGGAAGGGTTGCTGGAGAGGGTCTGGCCGGTGTTCTGGAGATACCACTGGTCGCTGAACCTGGGGGAGGAGAGAGCGGTTTCGTTGGGCAGGAGGGCGAGGGGGTAGAGGGCGCCGGAAGTGGCCGAGAGCAAGGCCCGCTCTTCGAGCCCTTCGAGCGCGGGGCGGGGAGCGGCGGGCGAAAAACGACGGCGGAGGGTGGACTTCATGAGGCGACCTCGTTGGTACGGCGATCACACGGGCTGCGTGCGCGAGGGGTTGAGTCATCGTAGGGTGCGAGCGGGCGCACGGCCGAGATTCAGGGGGCATTTCCGGGAATTTCGCGGAAGCGCAAAGCTTGCTGGCAGCGGCCAGCAGCGACGGTGCGTGCGGCGGAGCGGTGCGGCCTCAACCGGGGCGTGAGGCGGATTCGGCGTCGGCGGCATCGGTGCGGATTTCGTTGAAGAGGCGGCGGTCCTCGGTTTCCTCAATGGAGGGGCCGTCGGCGGTCAGGATCGCGGTGTACAGCATGCCGCGGCGAAGCTTGCGGGCGACGGAGGGCGTCCAGGTGACGTGGACGGGCCTTGCGGCTGGGGGAAGGTCGCCCTTGTCGGCGGCGCGGATGTTGTCCCAGACGTAGTTCCAGAACATGGTTTCGTGGTGGGTGATGTGGTCGGCGTGGACGCGCGCGGCGAGGGGAACGGTGTCGGGGGGAAGGAAGGTGAAGCGGTCGGCCCTGGATTGCCCGGCTGCGAACACGTGGGCGAAGAGCAGGACGCGAACGTTGCGTGCGGCGGCGAAATCCTCGGGGACGGCGGAGGTGAAATCCAGGACGAGGCCATCGACGCGGACCTCGCTGCCGGGCACCACGGCGCGCTCGACATGCAGCGGCGACTCGCCGTTGTCGGTGACCACGAACTGCCGCAGCAGCAGGGCGGTGTCGGTGATGTTGCCGTCGGTGTCGACCTTCTGCCAGTCGACGATGAATTCAGCGCGGCGGAAGTGGCCGTTCAAGCGCTGCAGGAGATCGGAGAAGCGTTTGGACTCCTGGGCGACCTGCATGTTCTGCTGGCGGGCGCTGCGGGCATTGGCCAGCAGCACCACCGTGAGTCCGGCGAAAATGCTGAGGGAGAGAATCGTGAAAATGAGGCGGACGAAGCGGTTCATCGGGTGTGCGGAGGGCTCCGGCGAGGGTGGGGGCGGGTCTTCATGGATCGGCGGTCCCGGGGAGGGGACAGGTCATTTGACGGGGCGGTTTTTCCAGAGGTTGGCCATCTCTTCGACGGTGGTGGGGGTGAGGACGGTCTGGTCGCTGGTGCGCATGGTGAGGATTTTGCCGTGGCTGTCGACCCACAGCGTGGTGCTGCCGGGATCGAGTTCGTCGGTGCACTTGATGGCGTCGACCTGGCGGCCGTTGAGGGTGATGCGTTCGGGTCCCTTGACGGAGAGGGTGCGGAGGGCGAGCTTGCGGGCCTGGGAGTTGTAGACGACGAAGGACATTTCGACGGGCTTGGTGAGGTCGACGAGCCGGGGCCAGGTGTATTCGAGAATTTTGGGCAGAGCGGCGGGCGCTTCGTTGGGGATGGTGGTGTTGATGCCGCGGGACTGGTCGTCGTTGAAGATCTGCGTGGGATCGCCCTGCCAGCTCACGTTGATGCTGAACTGCGGTTCGATGATGGCGGGCGGGAGCTTGCCGCCGCGCTTCACGGCTTCGTCACGTTCCTTGCGCAGGCGGGCGCGCTCGTCGGCGGGAATCTGCGGTCCGACGAGATCGAGGATGCCGGCCTCGCGGAGCCAGAACGCCAGCCCCTGCTGGGGATTCTGCGGGTTGACCGTGTTGGTGGTGGTGAGATTGTCCCAGACGGAGTGGAAGGGCTGCTCGACGCCGCTGCGATCCTTGCTGTAGGCCCAGAAGGCGATGTTGCGGCCGAAGACCGAGAGCACCTTGGGGTCTTCCGGGGGGAAGGAGCGGGAATCGATGACCATCACGAAGCCATGCAGGCCGTTGATGGCGTTGTTGATGTTGGCGGGGGGATCGGCGTACTCCGAGAACTGGATGTAGCCGTAATCGCGGTTGGCGATGCGTGTGCGAAAGAGCTGCGGCTGGTTGTTCATCTTGGCGAGCAGTTCGTCGGCGGTGCGCTGGGCCAGCCAGGTTTTGCCGGCGGCGACCGCCTTGGCGCGGTTGGCGACGACCGCGGTGGGATCGAGGAGCTCGAAGTTGGAGACCATGGCGTCGAAAGTGCGGGTGGCTTCCGCGCGGTCGCGCAAGGGGGTGAAGAGCGTCACCACGACGTATTCCTGGGCGCCGGTCTGGATCAGCAGCCACTGCCGGAAGAAGGGCACGCGGGCTGCGGGAGCGTTGGGGTTCGCCGAAGCGTCGCCTTCCATGCTCGCGGCGAGGCGGCCCGCATCCTTGCCGGCGTATTTGATGGTGCGGGAATCGAGGATCTGCACCGCCCGGAAATTCCGGCTGATTTCGGCGGCGACGTTCTGGAGGTATTGCTGGACGGTGTTGGGCTCCTTGAGGATGACCCGTTCGACGGTGCCGTTCCACTGCTTCTGGTCCTGCACATAGCCGACGAGTTCCAGGCCGGCGCGGGCGATCATGCGGGAGCCGGTGGGCGGGGCCATGCGGATGCCGGCACGTTCGTCCTTATAGGTAGGTCCCAGCAGCATCGCGGCGTCATCGGCCGGGGTGGTTCCGGAAAGCCCCTGGCCATCGGGACCAACGGGGATGGGGGTCTGTCCGCGGGCGCCGGGCAGGGGACAGGCGGCGAGGAGGGCGAGAAGAAGCGCGAGCCGGGGGAATCGGGCCATGGATGCCTCATTTGGGGGAAGAAGACGCGTCGGCCACGGTAATCCGCAGGTGGCGGGTGGCCAGTTCGTTGAAATCCTTGAAATCCTGATCGGGTTGGGGGTCGGGTCCGCTGTAGGAAAAGGCCACGACCTGCCCCGGGATGGGCTGGGTGATCCGCAGCCAGGCGGCATCGCCTTCGCCGACGGTGCCGGAGACCTCGATGGCGCGGTGATCGCCGAGCTGCGCCCGGTCGTCGTGCTCCGGCTCTTCGCCATAGAGTTCCGCGAAGAGTTCCGCGGCCCGCTGGTGCAGGGCCCCCGGGGCGGAGAGGTCGGCATCAAACTGGAGCAGGATCACCCGCCGGACCAGCTCGCCCTGGCGTGCCTCCCATGCCTCCTTCAGGCCGGGCAGGTGGTCATAGGCGTGGATGGGGATGCTGAAAATGGGGGGGAAATCGGTCTGGACCACCAGCACCTGGCGGTGGCGGGAAACCAGGAACTGGGCGAAACCCAGCGACCCTGCAAAGAGCGCAGCGAGGACCGCCACCAGGATGAGGCGACGCGCGGGAGAAAGAGGGCTGGTGTCCACAGCCATGGAAGGTCCGGAAAAAAGATGCGTGGAGGGGTATTTTCTCAGGATGAGGCGGGGGAAAGCAAGCGGCAGGGCGGTGCGTGCTGGCTGAAAGTGGCGGGGCGGGGCCGCCGGCGTTCAGGAGCCGTAGACCTCGGGGATGATCTTGCGGGTTTCGTCGCGCAGGTAGGAGAGAATCTGCTGGGAGTGCTCGAAGCTCATGACCCGGCGGGCGACTTTCTGGCAGTCGTCGATGTCGATCGAGCGGATGACCTTTTTCACTTCCGGGATCGAGTGCGGCGTGATCGAGAGCGTGCGCAGGCCCATGCCCAGCAGCAGGATCGTGAATTCGATGTCCGCCCCGAGCTCGCCGCAGAGCGAGACGGAGATATTCGCCCGGTTGCCGACGCGCACGACATTGCGAATGAGTGAGAGGACCGCCGGGTGAGCCCCGGTATAAAGCCCGGCGACTTTCTGGTTGCCGCGGTCGACCGCCAGCGTGTACTGGATCAGGTCGTTGGTGCCGATGGAGAAAAAGTCGCATTCCTTGGCGTAGGTGGCGGCCATGAGTGCGGCGGCGGGCACCTCGATCATCATGCCCACGGGGAGGTAGGGGTTGTAGGGAATTCCCGCCTCGTCGAGTTCCTCCATGACGTCCTTGAGGACCATCTTGGCCTGGCGCAGTTCCATGGGGGTGGTGATCATGGGGAACATGATGCGGACATCGCCGAGCACCGACGCGCGCAGGAGGGCCCGCAACTGCACCTTGAACATGGTGATGTTGGCCAGGCACAACCGGATGGAGCGGCAGCCGAGGAAGGGGTTATCCTCGGCGTCGCGTTCCTGCCAGGGGGAGTATTTGTCGGCCCCGAGATCGAGCGTGCGGATGACGATGGGCCGGCCGCCGAGCTTGCGAATAGCCTCGGCATAGGCGGCGTAGTGGTCGTCTTCGGTGGGCTCTTTTTCGGAGGCCAGGTAGAGGAATTCCGTGCGGTAAAGGCCGATGCCGGTAGCGCCCTTGGAGAGCGTGTTTTCGACTTCGTGCGGAAATTCGATGTTGCCCATCAGCGTGATCTCGGTGCCGTCCTTGGTCTTGGCGGGCAGGTCGCGCAGGCGTTTGAGGGAGTCTTCGAACTGGATCTGGCGGGCTTCGTAGCGGCGGTGTTCGTCGAGGGTGGCTTCGTCGGGGTTGATGATCACCACGCCGGAGTGGCCGTTGACGATGAGGGTGTCGCCGGAGGTCACCTCGTGGGTGATGTTCTCCAGGCCGACGATCGCGGGGATGCCCATGGAGTTGGCGATGATGGCGGTGTGGGAGGTGCGGCCGCCGGCGTCGATGCAGATGGCCTTGACCTTGGTGCGGTCGAGGGAGGCGGTCTGCGAGGGGGTGAGGTCGTGGGCGATCAGGGCGACGGATTCGGTGATGTCGGCGAGGCGGACGCGGTCGCGTCCCTGCAACTTGTTGATCAGGCGTTTTTCGATGTCGTAGATGTCTTTGACGCGCTCGCGGAAATAGACGTCCTTCTGCTTGAGGAACTGCTTGGAAAAATCGCGGAGCGAGCGCGAGACGGCGTATTCCGCGGTAAAGCGGTTTTTCTCAATGCCCTGATAAAAGGTGTCGAGGAGCGTGGGATCGTCGAGCAGGCCCAGGTGAAAGTTGAAGATCGCCCCGGTGTCGGGGCCGATGTCCCGGGCGGTCTGGTCGCGCAGGGCCCGGATGTCGGCACGGGAGGCAGCCAGGGCTTCGGACAGGCGGGTGCGCTCGGCTTCGATCTGCGCGGCGGGGATGGCGCGGCGCCCGATGCGCAGGTCTTCATCCGAGAGGATGAGGGCCTGAACGACGACCACCCCGGAGGAAACGCCAATTCCCTTTTTGATTTCCATGAAGCGGCAAAACTTTCCGCTGCGAAGCTCGCCGAGCGACACCCCGGACGAAAGAGGCGGATTGCCTGTTCCGGGCGGGGGAGGGTCAGGGAGCGTCGGAGCATGTACTGCGCCGGACGACCGGTTCAAAGGGCCCGATGCGGTGCGGACAGGATAGCCGACGGGTTCTCAAGAATAAAGAACCCTCCGTCCGGCCACCGGCCTTCCGGGGGCCATCCCGTGGCGGCGCTTAAAGACGGGCGGAGGAGTGAAAGAATGGCTTGTCGCATTCCGCGGGAAGCCCTACACTTACCAGACTATGACCGATCTTCCGCACGTTCCGTTTTCCCCTCCCCCGGCCAATTCACAACCGTCACCCGCTGGGGGTTCGCCCCCTGCGCCGCAGGCCGGCGCGCCCGGCGGCCCTTCCGGCGGGGGTGGCCAGGGCCAGAAGCGGCGGCGGCGGGGCGGAAGAAATCGCAATCGCGGCAGGAATGCGGGGCAAGGCGGGGGTAACGGCGGCGGAGCTCACGGTCCGCGGCAGGGCCAGCCCCCTGTGCGTTACGAAGATGAGGCGGACGATCCGTGGGCCATGCAGCACGCGGAGCCCGAACCGGCCACGGAAGTTCCGCACGCAGCGGCGCACCTGCACCATGACCGCATCGACCTGCCCCAGGCCTTCGCCAAGCTGGGACTCGAAAACGCGCTGCTGCACTCGCTGGCGGATATCGGTTTTGTGACCCCCTCGGAAATCCAGGAAAAGCTGATCCCCATCGCCCTCACCGGGGTGGACGTCCTGGGCCAGGCGCGCACCGGCACGGGCAAGACCGCAGCCTTCGGCCTGCCGATCCTGCAGAAGCTCGACCTCTCGCAGCCCTTCCAGGCGCTGGTGATCGTGCCCACGCGCGAGCTCGCCGTGCAGGTGGAAGCCGAGATGAAGCGCTTCGCCAAGCACAAGCCGGTGCGCTTCGCGCTGGCTTACGGCGGCACCAAGCTTTCGGGCCAGCTCAAACAGCTCGGCCACCAGCCGCACATCGTCGTGGGCACGCCCGGGCGCATCATGGACGTGCAGGAACGCGGCGCCCTGCCGCTGGACAACATGAAGTTCGTCGTCTGCGACGAAGTCGACCGCATGTTCGACATCGGCTTCCGCGACGACATCCGCAAGATCCTTTCCTTCTGCACCGCGCCCCACCAGACCATGTTCGTCTCGGCCACGATCTCCGACGACATCGAGCGGATGGTCTCCAAGCACATGACCAACCCGCAGCGCGTCTTCACCTCGTCGAAGGAAGAGCAGCTCACCAATCCCGAGGCCACGCAGTACTACATCGGCGTCGAACCCTGGGACAAGCAGCGGGCCCTCAAGATGCTGATGCGCCAGGAAAAGCCCGAGCTCGCCATCATCTTCTGCCGCACCAAGCGCAGCGTCGACAAGGTGGCCGCCGGCCTGACGCACGACGGCATCACCGCCTCCGCCATCCACGGCGACCTGATGCAGAACAAGCGCGAGCGCGTCATGCGCGGCTTCAAGACGGGCAAGATTCACGTGCTGGTCGCCACCGATCTCGCCAGCCGCGGCATCGATGTCCACGAGATCACCCACGTGGTGAACTACGACATCCCCGAGGATGCCGAGGTCTACGTGCACCGCGTCGGCCGCACCGCCCGCATGGGCGCCACCGGCCGGGCCTTCACGTTCGTCTCCCGCGGGCAGGGCCAGCTTCAGACGGAGATCGAAAAGCTGATCAACAACCTGCTGGAGGAATACCGGATCGACGGGTTTATCCCCTCCAAGGAACCCAACAACCGCCGCCGCGATTCCGAAGATGAAATCCAGGCGCCGGCGCCCACTGCCGGCGACATCCAGGCCGCCGCCAATGCCGCCGCCGCGCCGCCGCCCGCAAACGACGGCTATATGCCCACCAGCTTCGCGAACGTCGACCCCGCCCAGAAAAGTGTCCGCCCGCTGACCGGCAAGTTCCCCACAAAACGCCGCCGCTGATGCCGGCAACGGCCCGCCCGCGAGCGCAGTGACGACCTCCTGCTCCTCCAGGGGCGACGCCGGCGTGGCTCTGCACGGGTCGCAAAAATTCCTCCCCCGGCTACCCCCAACGCTCTTCCGACGCCCTATAGTGTCCCGGTCTCCCAGCGATTTTTGCGATCTTCACGGGACAGCATCGTGCCACGACATTCTCCCCGTCCGCTCCTCGAATCGCTTGAATCGCGCCTTCTTCTGGCCGCGAACACGATCGTCGATCTGCTGGCCCTCTACACCCCGCAGGCCCGCGATGCCGTTCATGGGACCAGCGCCATCCTCAGCAAAATCGAAAAGGCCGTCGCCGCCACCAACACGGTCCTGACCAACAGCAAGGTCCCGGTCACCATCCGGCTTGTCGGCATGACCCTCGAGAATTACCACGAGGCCGGCGACCTCGCCACCGACCTCAACCATCTATCCACTCCCGGCGACGGCTTTATGGACGATGTCAACGACCTGCGCGGCTTCTTCGGCGCCGATCTCGTCAGCCTCTTCGTGTCCCAGGGTTCACCCGCCTCGCCGGGCTTTGAAACCATCGGCATCGGTCTGGAAATGACCACCCCCAAAGCCAGCGGCAACGCCGACATCGCCTACACCGTCGTGAACCAAGCCACCGCAGGCACCTCCGACTACACCCTCGCCCACGAGCTTGGCCACAACTTCGGCGCCGCCCACGCCTCCGACGACACCACCGATCCCGGGGCCCGCGCCTACAGCCACGGCTACCGTTTCACCGGCACCGACAACACCCTGTATCACGATGTCATGGCCTACGATCCGGGCACCGAGATCCCCTACTATTCCAACCCGCGCATCACCTACAAGGGCGTCCCCGAGGGCAACGCCACCACCGCCGACGCCTCCCGCGTCATCACCGAAGACGCCCCGGAAGTCTCCGCCTACCGCTCCATCCGCGCCATCGGCGGCCTCGATCCTGCCACCGGCGGAACCGTCACCGGCTGGGCCTACGATCCCCGCGCCCTGCACACCGCCCTCACCGTCATCGTTCAGGTCGACGGCAAAACCGTCAAAGCCCTGAGCGCTTCCGACAGCCGCTCCTCACTGCTCACCACCGTCGGCACCACCAACCATGGTTTCAGCTACACCGTCAGCGTCGGCACGCACCAAGTGGCGGTCTACGAGATCGACACCACCGGCCAGGTCGTCCTCGTCGGGTCGGAATCGGTCACCAACGCCCGGCCCCGCGGAACGATCGATACCGCCAACGCCGCCACCGTCAGGGGATGGGCCATCGACGACGATGCGCCGACATCGCCCACGCGCGTGAACCTCGTCATCGATGGCGCCACCGTGCTCTCGCAGCTCGCCGACCAGTCGCGCTCGGACCTCAGGAATTTCCTGGGCTCGGCGAACCACGCCTATTCCTTCACCCTGCCCGCCCTCGCCAAAGGCTTCCATCGCATCGATGTTTACGCCGTCGACAACACCGCCGGCGTCGTGCTGCTCGGGTCGCGCACCATCAACACCAACCAGCTCGCCTTCGGCTACCTCGACCAGGCCACCGCCACCACTCTCCGCGGGTGGGCCATCGATCCCAACGATTTCAGCCGCGCCATCCAGGTCCGCTACGACATCGACACGCTCGCCCCGCAGTTCACCACCGCGGCCGTCGACCGCCCCGACCTCAACCCCCCCTTCCCCAGCACCAACCACGGCTTCTCCGTCACCCTGCCGCAACTGACCGCCGGCTTCCACACGATCCACGTCTACGCGGTGGATCCCGACAACCTGGCGCTGGTTCCGCTGGGCACCCGCACGATCGCCGTCGCCGCGTCCGCAGGCCAGCACCTGCCGGTCGGTTCCCTCGACACCGCCACCTCCAACCGCGTCACCGGCTGGGTCTATGACCAGGATGTCGGGCCCCACCCCACGCAGTTCCGCATCGATGTCGACGGCGTCGTCGGTACACCCGCCGCCGCCACCACCAGCCGCCCCGACCTCGTCACCCGTTACGGCACCGATCTCCTGGGCTTCGATGTCCGCGGCATCGGACTGACCAGCGGCCCTCACCGCATCGACCTGTACGCCATCGACGACGCCTCCAGCACCCCCGTGCTCATCGCCAGCCGCATCATCAACAACGGGCTCAATTTCGGAGCTGTCGAAATACTCACCGCGGCCGGCATCTCCGGGTGGGCCTACGCCCAGGCCGCGACCAGCCACCAGGCCACCCTGCGCATCGACATCGATTCCATGCCCGGCGCCACGCTCCTGGCCGATGATCCCAAGCCCTCGGTGGCCGCAGCGCTCAATGGTCCCAACTTCGGCTTTTTCACCCCCCTGCCGAAAGTCGCCACCGGCACGCACATCGTCCGCGTGTGGCTGCTCGACCCGGTGACCGACGGCCTGATTCTCCTGCGCCAGGCCGCCCTGTTCGTCGCCTGATCCCTCACCCCCCCACCCGAAACGCCTCCAGCGGCAGCCGTGCCAGCGCAAACATCCGCTCGATCCGCCGCTCCCATGTGTGCTCCGCCAGCGTCCGCGCCCGCGCCGCCGCCGCCATCGCCACCCGCCGCTGCGGGTCCGCCAGCAACGCCAGCAACTTGTCCCGCGCCTCCGCCGGCTTGCGAAACACCTCGATCTCCCGCCCTTCGCTATACAGCTCCGACAATCCGTGCGCGAAGTAGTTCAGCAGCGGCACCCCCGACGCCGCAATCTCAAAGGGCTTGAGCGTCAGCCCCTCTTCATCATGCCCGTCCGTGATGTTCAGCGCCACCCGCCCCTGCGCATACGCCGCCGACTGCTTCAGAAAATCGACCCGCCCGCCCGGCCCCAATCCCAGCGGCGACCAATCCCCCCCGAACACGCCCACCGCGCAGTACTTCGCCAGGTACGCCAGGTAGAAACGCCGCTCCCACTCGCGCAGCCGCCACAGGATCCGCAGCGCCTTCATATAGGTCGGATAGGTCAGCGTGAGGTACCAGCACGCCCCGGGGAATTGCTCCGTCAGCCGCGGCCAGTGCCGCCCCGCCGCCACGAAGGGCTCCGCGCATTTCAGCTCCGCCCACGCATTTCCAACCGCCGTCGTCTCCGCCCGCAGCCCCTCCGGAATCTCCGCCCGCCACAACTGCTCCAGCGCCGTTTTCACCTCCCGCAGAATCACCGCCCGGATTGCCACCGGATCGGGATTCTCGAGGGCCACAAATTCCCGCAGCCACCCCGGCAGCTCGCCGCGCTCCGAGCAGATCGCCACCAGGTCATACCGCGGACCGCCCTCCTGCCCGCCGGAAAGCTCCCCCTGCGGCGCCAGCGGAAACTGCTCCGGATCCACCGCCGCCGGCAGCTCAAAACAGTTCGGCCAGCCGCAGATACGCTCCATCTCCAGCGCATGGGCCCGCGACTTCATGAAGTGAAGGTTGTTGGCGGAGCGAAAAAGCCCCTGCAGCTCCGGCGAAAGCCCCACCAGCTCCGAGTGCCAGTGCGGGTGGTCGAGCCACAGCATCAGGTGCGGAATCCCCCGTACTTCAAAAAACGACCGCATCTTCTTCGCCGGGGCGTCATCCAGCGGAATGTCCGACATGCCGTTGAAGCCATACCCGATGACCGCCCCGACCTTCTGGCCGACCAGCACGTGGCTGAGGCGCGTCACCAGCGCCGCCGGCTCCGTCTTGTTGATCGCCCAGATTTCCTGCAGTTCCAGCACGCAGTGCGCAACGCCCAGGCGTCGCAGCCCCGAAAGGATGCCTTCCAGGTAATTCCGCGAGCCGCGCCCCGGATTCTGCAACACCAGCAGCTTCCGGCCAGGCAGCATCGCTCGGGGGTCCTGCGCAGCCATTGACATGTATCGCTCCGGGGAGGGGGACGGCCGCATTCCTTATCGGTCGCACCGCCGCGCTTTGTCCACCCCCCCTGCCGCGAGACCCCTTCCGCCGCAGCCCCCCGGGGCAAAAAGCAACCCGCCACCGTTCCTGAGGAGTCCCGCGAAGGACCCCAAAGAAACGGTGGCGGGTTGCTATGTGGAAACTCGGGCCGGTTAACCGCGGCCTGAGGATTAGGCGGTGCGGCAGTTCCGCCGGCGACGGGCTTTCACCCGGCTGCGCCGCGCCATGATCCCCCCCATGCCCGTCCCCATTCGCACCGCCGGCGCCCCCAGAACCGCCACGGCCAGGCCCACCAGAAACGCAATCCCCACCGCCTTCAGCGGCTTTTCCCGCACCACCCGCGCCAACTCCTCGCGCCGGCCCTGAGGCCCTTCCGCGGCGTACCACGAAAGCTGCTGCGGGTAATACTGCTCCACCAGCGCCTCATGGGTTTCCCACGGGGTGTCATAAATTCGGGCGGAAATGGGGGCGTTTCGAACCATGCCTCTTGCGGCTCCTTTGCAACGACAGAATGGAAGCGAAGATCGTGCCAGTACCCTCAACGCGACACTTTTTCGCTCTGCCCGGCGCTGATGCCCAAATGGCAGTGGCGAGGAATATCCGGGCCGTCCGCTCCTCCCAAAAACGCGCCTCCCGCCCGCCACCACCGGTCCCGCGGTTACCCCCATGCGACAAAACTGCCAACTATTCCCTTGCTCTCATCCCCCGTCCGCACTACCGTCGAATCTTCCTTTCGTATCGGGGCACCCCGGATTCACTCCAGTTTCATGCCTGCCCCACCCGTCGCTCGCTTTTCGACATTCCGTCATCCCTCCTTTGTGAGGTCGCCATGCGTTGCCGCTTTGTCCGCGCCGTGCCCGTATGCGCGCTCCCCGCGCTCGCTCTTTTAGGGGCCAGTCGCTGCCCCGCCAACATCATCGACGGCGGCTTCGGCGCTGCCGCCTTCGCCAACTCCGGCGTCTATGACAACACCCAGGCGGGATTCCTCGCCCAGCCCGTCGGCGAAAACTTCCTCCAGCAAAACCTCCTCTCCTCCTCCCACACCTCCACCCTCACCCACACCGTTTCGCGGACCGACACCAACGACCTCGGCTTCAACTTCACCACCAACCAGGAAGTCCTCGTGGATGTCCCCTGGTCCGCCACCATGTCTGCCTCCAGCACCGTCACCGCCGCTCCCGGCGTCCTCCACCTTTTCACCACCGCCCACGCCACCCTTCCCACCCCCGGCGTCACCGTCCCCGACGCCAACAACACCACCACCGTCTTCCTCGGCAACCCCTTCCGCCCCTGGGCCGGCGGCGAAGTCTCCGGACAGGTCCAGGACACCATCACCATCACCTCCCCCACCCTCCCGCGGAACACCCCGGTCGATATCCGATCCACCTTCACCCTCCACCTCGCCCGGTCCGCCGATCTCCTGGGCCTCTACGATGTCACCGTCTACCTCATCGTCGGCCACAAAAATGTCGGAGCCATGGCCAACCCCGATCCCAACGCCCCCAACCCCAACGACTTCTCTTTCATCCAGTACCTTCTCAACGCCGACGGCACCGAGTCCGTCACCGATTATCCCACCGCCGTCATTCACACCTTCGTCGGCGATCAACTCACCTTCAGCCTCAACGCCCTCGCCCACGCCAACGCCGGCCTCAACAATTCCGTCACCCCCGCCAACCCCGACGTCACCGTCACCGCCGATCTCGCCAACACCATCTTCCTCAACCTCGACCCGATCACCGCCAACACCTCCTTCACCAGCGCCACCGGCACCTCTTACTTCACGGCGGTTCCGGAGCCCCTCTCCGCCGCCCTGCTCTTTGCCGGCACGCCCCTGCTCCTCCGCG
>JBEHXY010000070.1:0-12669 GCA_048498455.1 Planctomycetota bacterium
GAGGCGGCCATGAAGGAGGTGAAGGCGCCGACGCAGGCGACGGTGTTGAGGGCGTCGAGGTTGTGGGGGGTGGCGAGGAAGAGGGGCATGGTGCGGGCGATCAGGTAGATGCCGGCGGTGACCATGGTGGCGGCGTGGATGAGGGCGGAGACGGGGGTGGGGCCTTCCATGGCGTCAGGGAGCCAGACGTGGAGGGGGAACTGGGCCGATTTGCCAAAGGCTCCGAGCATGAGGCAGAAGGGGATCCAGTAGATGGCGGAGTGGTTGTTGGCGATGAAGGAGGGGTCGTGGAGGCGTGCGAAGACGGCGGTGAAGTCGAGGGTGCCGAAGGTGTTGTAGATCAGGAAGATGCCGATGGCGAGGCCGAAGTCGCCGACGCGGTTGACGATGAAAGCCTTTTTGGCGGCGGCGATGGCGGCGGGGCGGGGATAGTAGTAGCCGATGAGGAGGTAGGAGGCGAGACCGACGCCTTCCCAGCCGAGGTAGAGCAGGAGGAAGGAGTTGCCCATGACGAGGCAGCACATGAAGAAGACGAAGATGGAGAGGTAGGCGAAGAAGCGCCAGAAGCCGAAGTCGCCCTTCATGTAGCCGACGGAGAAGATGAAGATGAGCAGGCCGATGCCGGTGATGAAGGCGAGGTAGATGGCGGTGAGCTGGTCGATGGTGAGGGCGGCGGAGACCTTGAGGTTGCCGGCGGTGAACCAGTTGAAGACGTGGAAGTCGGTGAGGGCGGCGACGCGGGCGGGGTTCTGGTGGATGGCGAAAAGGAGGGAGAGGGCGAGGATGCAGGAGCCGATCATGGCGAGGATGGCGGGGATGTGGGAGAAGTTGCGGAGCTTCCAGCCGACGGCGCCGATGAGGACGCAGGCGAGGAGGGGGAGGAGGGGGATGAGCCAGGGATAATGGAAAGCAAAGTCGATCATGAGCGTCCGGCGTTAATTACCAGTTACCAATTACTAATTACCAATTACCTGTCCGGGTCATCCTTGCATTTCGGACCATTCGTCGACGTTGAGGGTTTCGCGTTTTCGGAAGAGGAGGACGACGAGGCCGAGGGCGAGGGAGGCTTCGGCGGCGGCGATGGTGAGCAGGAAGATCACGAAGGAGAGGCCGCCGGCGTTCATGTGGAAGCGGGAGAAGGCGACGAGGTTGATGGCGACGCCCTGGAACATGATCTCGGTGCAGAGAAACATCATGATCATGTTGCGGCGGGCGAGGAAGCCGACGACGCCGATGGCGAAGAGGATCGCTCCGACCGCCAGGTAGTGATACAGCTCGATTTGGCTCATGTCCGATCCTCTGATGCCCCCCCACCGGGCGTTACTCGGTGGGCAGCTTGCCGGTGCCCAGGGCGTGTTCCATCGGGGTGCCTTTGCGGGCGATGACGACGGCGCCGACGAGGGCGACGGTCAGGAGCACGCCGGCGAGTTCCAGCGACAACGCGTACTTGGAGTAAAGGCTCATGCCCAGGAGCTGGACGTCGGAGGGACCGGGTCCGGCGGCGAGGGAGCGGGGGTGGCCGGGCGAGGTGGTGGAGGTGACTTCGACGTAGGGCTGGGTGTCGTTGCCCTGGGCGTCAATGCCGAGGGTGGCGATCATCATGGGGTCGGGGCGGGAGGGCATGGCGATGATGCGGCCGTTGGCGGGGAAGAGGACCTGGAGGACGGCGCCGATCAGGACAAAGGAGACCAGGACACTGGCGAAGGGCTCGGCGGCACGGCGGTCGTAGGCGGGGGAGATGACGGCCCCGCCGACGGTGCCCTGGCTGGCGAGCATGATCACAAAGACGTAGGTGACGAGGATGGCGCCGGCGTAGATGATGATCAGGACGATTGCCATAAACTGTGCCAGCAGCAGGACAAAGAGCCCGGCGCCGGCCAGGGTGACCAGCACGAAATAAAGGGCGGCATAGACGGGGCGGGGCTGGCAGACGACGCCGACGGCGGAAGCGATCATGATAAGGGCGAAGAGGTAGAAATAGACCGGGGGTCCGCCGACGGGGGCGGCTGCGGCGGGGCCGGAGGAGGCGATGACGGGGGTGGCCTGGGCGATGGTGCGTACGAGGTAGAGGAAGAAGCCGGCGATGGCCATGATGCCCAGGAGGGCGCCGAGGCGGGCGAGGGGCGCGCGTTCGCGGGGGAGCATCAGGTAGAGGCCGATCGCCCCGAGGGCCGTGGCAGCCAGGAGGGCATAATCCATAGAAACAAGCGTCCCTTGCAACGCGTGGCCCCGCTCCCGGAGAAACCGGCACTGTTTTGGGGGGCCATGAAGCGCCGGATTATCGTGCAATCCGTCACAATTGCAAGCCGGGCCTGAGGGGCTCGAGGGGGTCCACGGCCGAGGTGTTGGAGGCTTCCGGGAGGGGCAAAATGAGGGTGCGGCGCGGGGCGCTACCCGGGGGGCCGGGTTTCGATTATCTTCTCCCGCGCACCGACAAGGTCTTTCATATAAGGATGGAAACGCGATGGCCCTGAACATCAAGCCCAAGGACGCGACGCAACTGGATCTCGTAGCGTTGGGGGAAACCATGATCCGGCTTTCGCCGCCGGGCCATGGCCGCATTGAGTTTGCGAATCTGCTGGAAGTGTGGGTGGGCGGCGGCGAGTACAACGTGGCGTATGCCCTGTCGCGCCTGGGGCTGCGGACGGGCTGGACGAGCCGGCTGGTGGACAACCCGCTGGGGGCCCTGGTGCTGAATCATGCCCGCGCGGTGGGCGTGGATGTGCAGCATGTGGCGGTGGCTCCCTACGACGGGGTGGGCACGGCGGACCGGATCGGGCTGAACTTCACGGAAGTGGGCACCGGCGTGCGGGCGAGCGTCACGATGTATGACCGCGGCCACTCGGCGGCGATGCACATGAAGCCGACGGATGTGGACATGGATGCCCTGTTCTCGAAGCGCGGCGTCCGCTGGCTGCACACGGGGGGCATCTTCACGGCACTTTCCGATTCCACCGCCAAGACGGTGAAGGAAGCGTTGGTCAAGGCCAAGAGCAACGGCACGATCACGAGCTATGACCTGAACTTCCGCAGCAAGCTCTGGAGCAGCAAGAAGGCGCAGGAAGTCACCAAGGATTTGATCCAGTATGTGGACTGCCTGATCGGCAACGAGGAAGACTTCCAGAAGGTGCTGGGTTTTGAGGTGGAAGGGGTGGACGAGGAGAATCTCGGGGCACTGGACACCAGCGCGTACAAGCGGATGGTGGAGAAGGTGGTCGCCAAGTATCCCAACATCCAGGTGGTGGGCACGACGCTGCGCGAAGTGAAGTCGGGGCTGATCAACCACTGGTCGGCGATCCTGTACCACGATGGGAAGTTCTATGAGTCGCGGCAATTCCGCGACCTGGAAATCGAAGACCGCGTGGGCGGCGGCGACGGGTTTGCGTCGGGCTTCGCCTACGGGTTTCTCACCGGCATGAGCCCGGAAGAGTGCGTGAACCTCGGCGCGGCGCACGGGGCGCTCCTGCAGACCACCCGCGGCGACTCGAGCCAGATCACCAAGGAAGAACTGATGCACGTGTTCAAGGGCGGCAGCGCCCGAATCAAGCGGTAAACCTCGTTCCACGATGGCTCACTCGATCCCGCGGCCCATGCCGCGGGATTTTTTTTGGACCGTGCGGCGCACCCGCGGGAGTGCGGCGTTCGGTGGGGAGCAGCGGCTCAGGGTGTGTAGATTCTGCTGAGGGTCCGATAAAGGGCAGGTGCGACCCCCCTTTCTCGGGGGGTCCACCCGCGCAAAACGTGCATTTGGGCAGCCTTGCGCTTTATCCGACCCTTGCTGGTGCCGATAGGAACTCCAGACATTCAGCCCGGAGTCCTATGAGAGCCGCCGAAGCGCGCATTACGGTCCTTCTCCTGCTGGCGATCAGCATCGTGGTCGGCGCCACCTATTGGCTGGCGATCCGTCACGAAGCGCAGACGCCGCTGACACTGGCGCGCGGGGCGGGCGTGGTGGGCGGAACGGCGGCCTGCATCGCCCTGGGCATGGCGGCGCTGCACAGCGAGCTGAAGCGGCATCGCAAGCGGGCGCTGGACATGGCGCGGCAATGGATCCTGGCGCCGTCCGCCGGGGCGATGCCGACGAAGGACCCGGAGCTGGCCCCCTTTCTGACGCCGCTGCGGCAGCGGGTGGACGAGCTCGCCGGCAAGGCCGAGACGCTGCAGCTGCAGAAAAAGAACCTGGAAATTCAGTTGCGCCTGGCGGACGCGCAGCGGCGGCAGTCGCAGATCATGCTGCAGGGCATTTCCGATGCCGTGCTGATCACCGATGGTTTCGACGAGCTGCTGCTGGCGAATCCCGCGGCGGCGACGCTGTTCGGCTTTGACCTGGCAAGCTCGATCAAGAAGCCCATCGCCGGGCTGCTGGGTGACAAGGCGGGCAACGGCGGGGGACCGCGGCTGGCGGCGGACATCTCGGACATGCGGCAGAACCACGCCCGGATGAACCGGCGGACGGTGGAGTACCAGCTCGACGCCGACGGCAAGCTGCGGACCTTCTCGGTGACGCTCTCGTGCGTGATCGACAACTCCGATCAGTTTGCGGGGGTGGTGGCGATGCTGCACGACCGGACCCGCGAGGATGAAATCTCCAAGATGAAAACGGAGTTCGTGTCGCATGTGTCGCACGAGCTGCGCACGCCGCTCTCGAGCATCAAGGCTTACGCGGAGCTGCTGGTGGACGGCGAGGCGGCGGACGACAAGACGCGCTTCGAGTTCTACCACATCATCCAGTCGGAGGCGGACCGGCTCTCGCGGCTGATCGACAACATCCTGAACATCTCGCGGATCGAGAGCGGGATGACCCGGGTGCACAAGAAGCCGGTGGCGCTCAACGGGCTGCTCAAGCAGGTGCTGGAAGTGGCGATGCCCTCGGCACGGGACAAGCAGATCACGCTGGTTGACCAGGTGAGCCCGGTGTTTTTCTCCGTGGACGCCGATCGCGACATGATCTACCAGGCGGCGCTGAACCTGGTGTCCAACGCCATCAAGTACACGCCGGCGGGGGGCACGGTGCGGGTGACGCTGGCGCAGGACGATGCGACCAACGAGCTCACGGTGCTGGTGACGGACACGGGCGTGGGCATTCCGACGGAAGCGATGAAGCACTTGTTCGAGAAGTTCTACCGGGTGGAGCAGCACAAGAACATGGCCAAGGGATCGGGGCTGGGGCTGAATCTGACGCGGCAGATCATCGAGTTCATCCACAAGGGCCGCATGATTGTTCAAAGCGAGGTGGGCAAGGGCAGCACGTTTGGTTTCGCGCTGCCGGTGTCCGCCTGATGTTTAGCCAGGAGTGCCGTATGACAGGCAACCCCAAGACGATTCTCACCGTGGACGACGAGTCACACATCCTGCACGTGGTGTCGCTGAAGCTCAAGAACGCGGGCTTCAACGTGGTCACCGCGCCCGATGCCGAGGAAGCCTTCGAGGCGGCGCAGACGACCCCGTTCGACATGGTGATCACCGACTACCAGATGCCCGGCATGTCGGGGCTGGACCTGGCCCGCAAGCTGCATGCAGAGCCGGGCAAGAAGCACCTGCCGGTGATGCTGCTGACGGCCCACGGCCTGGCGCTCGAGCAGGTGGAGCTGGCCCATGCCGGCGTGACGGTCTGCCTGTCCAAGCCCTTCAGCCCGCGCGACCTGCTGGCCAAGGTTCACGAACTGCTCGATGCCCGTGCCGTGGCCACCACCACGCCCGACGCCGCGCAGGTCGCCTGAACCGATAAGACTACTCGAGGAAGCATCCATGACCATCGTTTCACCGCTTGCCGGACGCCCCGCTCCGCTCAATGCGACGGTGCTTGCGCGGCTCGCCAACCGCTGGCGGCCCGCCGGCCTGCATGTCGCCTGTCTCGACCGGCACGCCGAGATCACCTGGCAGGATCCGGACATGCCGCGGCTCCTGGGACTGCTGCTGGCCGACCCGGCGATGCCGGCGCTGGTGCAGGGCCTTTCAGAACCCGGCGGCGTGGTGGCGCTGCCGACCCACATCGCCGGGGTGGACGCCCGGCTCGTGCCGATTCTCCGCCGTCGCAAGGTGACGGGATTCCTGGCCATTTTCGCGCGTACCGGAACCGTGGACGCCCGTTCAGAAGGGCTGGCCCGCCTGGCGCAGCGCGCCGCGACCGATGCCGCCCTCCTGGCCGCGGGCGCCAGCAAGCTCGCCCTGGTTCCGCCCCAGCAGCTCGACGCGCTGGTGACCTGCGCCGAGCAGATGCATGAAGACCTGCACGTGGGGGCCACCGCCACCGGCGAACTTTCCAGCGTGACCAGCCAGCTCACCGCGGTGTATGAAGAAATTTCGCTGCTGCACAAGATTGCCTCGGGCATGCGCTTCAGCCAGAAGCCCGAGGCCTTCCTGGAATCGGTCTGCCGTGAAGTGCAGGACACCGGCAATTTCCGCAGCGTCGGCGTGGCCATGGCGAACCGCGAGGACGAGGGCGGCGCGGCGCCGCTGCTCGCCGAGCTCGCCGTGCTCGTCGGCGATTGCCCTTTCGAAGGCAACGACCTTCTCGCCGCGCTGCACGAGCCGATTTATGACGCCCTGACGCTCGGCGAAGCGCAGGTCCACAACGACATCGCCCCCGACTGCGACTGGGCCTGCCTCGCCCCCGCCGCCAAGCGCTTCGTCTGCGTGCCGCTGGTGCGCGACCGCCGGCCGCTGGGCGTGCTGCTGGCGATCGACAAGGCGGACCACACGGAGTTCACCTCGGTGGACCTCAAGCTGCTGTCCAACGTGGGCAACCAGTGCTCGATCTTTCTTGAAAACGCGGCGCTCTACCAGGACATGCAGGGCCTCTTCATGGGCATCCTGCACGCCCTCACGCGATCCATCGACGCCAAGGACGCCTACACCCGCGGTCACTCGCAGCGGGTCGCGGAGCTCTCCCGGGACCTCGCCCGCAAAATCGGCCTGGCCGAGGAGGTGTGCGAACGCGTCTACCTCTCCGGCCTGCTGCACGACGTGGGCAAGATCGGCGTGCCCGAGGCGGTGCTGTGCAAGCCCGGCCGCCTGACCGACGCCGAGTTCGACGCCATCAAAAAGCACCCGACCATCGGGGCGCAGATCCTCGGCAACATCAAGCAACTCCAGGACATCATCCCCGGCGTGCTCTATCACCACGAACGGTGGGACGGCCGCGGCTATCCCTACCGGCTTGCGGGCGAAGACATTCCGCTGATGGGCCGCATCATCTGCGTCGCCGACTCCTTCGACGCGATGAGTTCCACGCGCACCTACCGGCCGGCCCTGCCGCTGGACACGGTGCTCGAGGAGATCAAGCGGTGCGCCGGGGTGCAGTTCGACGCGAAGCTGGCCGAGGCCTTTGTGACGCTGGATTTTGAGCCTTACCGCCGCGCGGTCGCGGAAAACAGCCCGCCCCCCGCCCTTCCCGACCACGCCGAACCTGCCGCAGGAGCGACTCCATGAACATCCGCTGTGAAGATTACGACCATGTGACGGTGGTGGGCGTGACCGGCGAACTCAACGCCGACACCGCGGAAAACTTCCGCAAGCAGATCGAGTCGCGCCTGGAGCGCAAGGTGCGGTTCTTCGTGGTCGACCTGGAAAACACGACGTTCATCGATTCCAAGGGGCTCGAATCGCTGCTGTGGGTGCAGGAACAGTGTGACGAGCAGCTCGGGCAGGTGCGCCTGTGCAAGCCCGACGACACCTGCAAGAAAATCCTGAACGTGACCCGGCTCGACGGCCGCTTCGATGTCTTTTCCGATGTCACCGAAGCCGTCAAGACGATGCGCTAGCCGCCGCCGCTGCGCGCGTCATGCAGCAGGCCCGCGGGCGAAAGCAGCCGCAGGAACTCGCTTTTGATCACGCCGTAACATTCGCAGCAGGCCGCTTCCAGCTGCACGCGATCGATCACTTCGATGGCCCCGCGGCTGTAGCGGATCATCCCGGCGCGCTGCAGGATCCCCGCCGCCACCGTCACCGTGGCCCGCCGCACCCCCAGCATCTGCGCCAGGAATTCCTGCGTCAGGTTGAACCGCGGCGACCCCGCCCGGTCGGCGGTCATGAGAATCCAGCGGGCACAGCGCTGTTCCACCGGATGCACCCGGTTGCACGCGACTCCCTGCCCCATCATCACCATCATCGCCTGGATGTAGCGGTTGCACATCAGGCGGATGACGGCCGATTGCTCCATGGCCTCGGCAAAAAACCGGGAATCCAGCCGCAACGCCTCCCCCGGCCCCACCTGGCAGAACACGCGGTGATTCATGGCCAGCGTCCCCAGCACCACCGGCGCACCCACCAGCCCCTCGTTGCCGATGGTGGCGACCTCCACCACGTCGTCGCTGTCGTTCATCACCACGACCATCGACATCACGCCGGTCAGGGGAAAATACACGTGCTTGGGAAGCTGCCCTTCCTCCACCAGCACCTTGCGGAAGGGCACGATCACGCGCTCCAGGTGCGGCGCCAACAGCCGCATCGCCACCGGCGGCAGCGTCGCCAGGAGGCCATTGGCTTCCATCGGGGGGTGATCCGCTTTCTCGGCACTGCGCGGCATCGTGCATCCTTTCCCTGAGCGACCATTTCCCCCGGGGCTTCAGCATTCTATCTCGAGGCCCCCCCACTCATCCGGCAATCCCCGTTCCCGCCGCCAAACTCCCCTGCCGAAACGACCGATATCTCTCCTACAGGCACTTTCCGGAGTCGCTTCGAGCACCCATGATCACCTCCGCCGCCAAGCGAAAAACCATCGGCCAGCTCCTGCTCTCCAAGGGGCTGGTCACCCAGCACGTGCTGGATGCGGCGTTGGCCCACCAGAAGTCCGAAGGGGCGGGAGGCCGGCACAAGCTGGTGGGCGAAATCCTCCTGGAGCAGGGACTGCTTTCCGAGGAGCAGCTGCTCGAGACCCTGGCCGAAGCTTACGGCGTGCCCTACGCCAAAGTGTCGCCGAAAATCTGCGATCCCAAGGTCATCGAGGTCCTGCCGCGGGAGTTCGTCGAAAAGCACGTCGTGCTGCCGATGTTCCTCGTGAAGAACACTCTCACCGTCGCCCTGGCGGAACCCTCGAACCTCTTCCTGATCGAAGAAATCCAGCAGCTCACCGGCTTTCACGTGCAGGTCGTCGCCTCCACCCAGCGCGACATCGCCAACACCATGCAGGCCCACCTGCCGGCGGCCAACGTCTTCGTCATCGACGACATCATCGACGAGGTGCGCCCGGAAGACCTCACGGTCGTCGAGTCGCAGGTCGAGGACATCTCCAACCTGCAGGAAGTCGCCGGCCACTCGCCGGTCATCAAGCTGGTCAACTACCTCATCTATAACGCGGTGCGCGAGGGCGCTTCCGACATTCACATCGAGCCCGACGAGAAAAAGACCCGCGTCCGCTTCCGCGTCGATGGCCGCCTCTATGAGAAACTCTGCCCCCCCCACCAGATGCACCCCGCGGTCATCAGCCGCCTGAAAATCATGGCCGGCCTCGATATTTCCGAGCGCCGCCTTCCGCAGGACGGCGGCATCCACGTGCTGCTCGAGGGGCGGCCGATCGACTTGCGCGTATCCACCATGCCCGAAAAGTGGGGCGAAAAGGCCGTCGTCCGCATCATCGACAACCGCAACATTCCCGTGAATCTCGAAAAGCTCGGCTTCGCTTACGAGATGATGACCAACTTCAAGAAAGTCCTGGAGCAGCCCAACGGCATCCTGCTGGTCACCGGTCCGACCGGCTCGGGCAAATCCACCACGCTCTACGCCGCGCTCTCGGAACTGCACAAGCCCGACATCAACATCTGCACCGTCGAAGACCCCGTCGAATACAGTCTCAGCGGCGTGAACCAGTTCCAGGCCAACGAAAAAATCGGCTTCTCCTTCTCCGTGGCGCTTCGCTCGCTGCTGCGGCAGGACCCGGACGTGATCATGGTCGGCGAAATCCGCGATGCCGACACCGCCCGCATCGCCATCCAGGCCGCCCTCACCGGCCACCTCGTGCTCTCCACGCTGCACACCAACGATGCCCCTTCCTCGGTGATCCGCCTGATCAACATGGGCGTGGAGCCTTACCTGATCGCCGCCTCGCTCCGCGGGGTCGTCGCCCAGCGGCTGGTGCGAAAACTCTGCAGCGCCTGCCGCGAAGCTTACGAACCGCCCCTGAACATCCGCCACATGGTGGAAAAAGCCGCGGGCCCGGTCGACAACCTGTATCGTCCCAAGGGCTGCAAGAAGTGCCGCAACACCGGCTTTGCGGGCCGTATCGGCATCTACGAATTCCTCGTCCCGGACACCGAGATGCTCGACGCGGTCGTCGGGGGCGCCACCATCCAGAAGCTGCGCGACATGTGCAAGGCCCGCAACATCGGGACGCTCCGCGCCGACGGCCTCGTCAAGGTGAAGGCCGGCATCACCAGCTATGAAGAAATTCTGAGGGCGACCGCCACATGACCACCATCGCCGCCCCCATTCTCACCGGTCCCGCCATCCGCTATGCCTTTCAGGCGCGCGACCAGAAGGGCCAGACCGTCTCGGGCATCGTCACCGCCCCCTCGCTTGCCGAGGCCACGCGCTCGCTGCGCGCGGAAGGCAAATACGTCCTGGACATCAAGCCCGCCAAGGCCGGCGCCCAGGCCGACGGAACGGGGCCCGTCGCGGTGGTCGCCAGCAAATCGACGCGCGTCTCGCGCGAGGAAGTCATCAACTTCACCCTGCAGCTCTCGGTCATGGTGGACACCGGCGTGCCCCTCTCCGAAGCGCTCCACGCCCTTTCCGAACAGGAATTCTCCGACCCCTTCGTCGCGGTGCTCAAATCCATCGATTCGGAAGTCACCGGCGGCAAGGACATCTCCGCCCTCTTCGAGCGGTACCCCAGGGTCTTCCCCCATTACTACGTCTCGCTGGTGCGCGCCTCGGAAATTTCCGGCACGATGGGCCCGATGCTCCGCAAGCTCGCCGATTACCTCGTCTCGCAGCGCGAAACCGGCAAGAAGGTCAAAGGGGCGTTGATTTATCCCTCCTTCATGATGCTCATGTCGATCGCCGTCACCATCTTCCTGCTCACCGTCATTCTGCCGAAGTTCACCGCGATTTTCGCCAGCCGCAAGGCCGCCCTGCCCATGCCCACCCAGGTCCTGATGGCCGTCTCCGGTTCGCTCATCGGCTACTGGTACCTGTGGATCGTCGGCACGGCCGCGGTCCTCGGCGGGGGCTTCCTGTTCCTGCGTACCCCGACCGGCCAGCGCACCGCCGACGCCCTCAAGCTCAAGCTGCCGATCTTCGGCCCCATGTTCCACAAGCTCTACCTCTCGCGCTCGCTCTCCACCATGGGCACCATGATTTCGTCCGGCGTGCAGATGCTCGACTGCCTGGCCATCGTGAAGGATGTCGCCGGCAACAGCCTCTACAAATCCATGTGGGAGGATGTCTGCAACAAGGTGCAGAACGGGGCCCAGCTCTCCGAGCCCCTGCTCAAATCCACCCTCATCCCCAAGTCCGTCGCCCAGATGATCACCTCCGGCGAAAAAACCGGCGAACTGCCCAACGTTCTCAACCGCATCTCCGCCTACATGGAAGAGGACCTCCGCACCGCCATCAAAACCGCCACCCAGTTCATTGAACCGGTCATGATCGGCCTCATGGGCCTCCTCATCGGCGGCGTCGCCATCGCCATGCTCATGCCCATCCTCACGATCTCCAAGGTCATGGCCCAATAAACGCCTTCGCGGCCGCCTCGCCGGCTTTTCGCTGGCATCGTTGACGCCCCCTTCGCTATCATCATCCGCAACACTTCACAGGCGGATCTTCATGCGTCGACACCTCCCTCTTTCCCGCGGCCTGCTCGCTGTCCTGCTGTCTCTCGCGGCCGCGGCGCCGCTCTCGCGCGCCCAGCTCACCGTCGGCCGCATCGGCGATGCCCCCGCCACCCGCCCCGGCGCCACCACCAAGCCCGGCGCCGCCGATCCCGCCACCGCCGATCTCGTCGAATTCCTCCGCAAAAAGACCGCCCTCAAAGAGGACGACGTTCTCGGCCGGCTCGCCCTCGCGCAGTGGGCCGTCACCCGCGAAATGTGGACCCAGGCCGCCGAAACTGCCCGCGAAGTGCTCGACCACGAGCCCGACAACCGCCCCGCCTACAAGGTGCTTCAGCAGGTCGACGACGCCGTTCAGCTTCCCGCCGAGCCCAAGACCGAGGCCGCGCTGAAGGCCGAGTTCAAACGCCGCTTCAGCCGCGATTTCAAGACCCGCAACTCCCGCCACTTCGTGCTTTGCTACGACACCACCGACGCCTTCGCCGCCCAGCGCGGCGGGTCGCTCGAAAAATCCTACGACGCGTTCATGGCCTACTTCACCATGAACAAGCTTCGCCCCTCCTTCCTCGACCACCGCCTCGTCGTCATCCTCTTCCAGAACCGCGCCGACTACCTCACCTACGCCAAGGACACCGAGGGCGCCAGCCTCGAATGGGCCGCCGGCTACTACTCCCAGCGCACCAACCGCTCCGCCTTCTATGACGATTCCACCAGCCCCGAGGCGGTCGATCTCGCCAAGAACCTCGGCAAGTACCGCGCCCGCCTGCAGGACCTCAACGTCCAGATCGCCGACGCCAACGCTCACAACAACCGCGCCCTTGCCAACCAGCTCGCCGCCGAACGCAACTACCTCGCCGACGCCCTCGGCCGCATCGACAACAAGGTCGGCAACGTGCTGGGG
>JBEHXY010000071.1:0-12650 GCA_048498455.1 Planctomycetota bacterium
CACCGCCGCCGCGTCATCGGGGCCCGCCAAACCGCTGCCCGCGGCGGGCGTGGCCCTCCTCCGCACGAAGCTGCAGATGGCGGAAACCGAAACCGTCGACGCCGGGCGGCTGATCGAGCTCGCCGTGCTGCTCGCCGATTTTGCCACGGCCCTCGACACCCTGGTGTGGTCCACCTGGAAAACCCTCGCCCCGCAAAGCGAGATCAGGCGCGGCCCCGCCGGCAGCGGCAACCTGCGGAAAGTTTTTGGCGATTACATCGGGGCCGAAGGCACCACCCCGAAGGGACAGGTGAGCTATGACCTGGAGCGCACCCGGGCCCTGATGGCGGCGCTGATCGCCTCGCTGGGGCAGGTGGCGCAGGAATTCGCCAGGCGCTACCGCGCGCAATTCTCCCCGCTGGAAATTGAAAAGCGGACCGGCGTGGTCGGCGGCGGCCTCTTCGGGGGCAAAGACGCCCGCTGCTGGCGCACCTACAAGGAACTGGCCAACGAACTCAGCGAAGAGAAACTCGAAGCCGAGGTCATGCAGGGCCTCACCCAGTACGCAGAATCGCTGTTGACAGGTTAAAATAGAATCAGCATAATGAAATAGGATCGCCTCCCGCGCATTGATAGTATACAGGCACCCTTCTCAAGCACCCTGCAGGACGTTCAATGCCCATTCGACCGCTTCGAGCACTTTCCCTCACGCTGGCCTATTCCCTCTCCATCTCGGGCGCCATCGTCGCGCTTAACGCGTGCTTTGATTCCTCGTCCGGAACCGCACCCTCCACCGCGCCTGCCGGCGCCGCGACCTCCTCTCCGGCCACCGCTCCCACCACGACCGCCGCCGCCGCCAGCACCCCCGCGGAAGACCTCGCCGATTTCCACGCCCACGTCGAGCCCGTCCTTCAGAAGTATTGCTTCGACTGCCACGCCGGCGGCGCCGCCATGGGCGGCTTCTCCATGGAAAAATCGCAGACCATGGACGACCTGCTCGCGGCGAAAAAACACTGGCAGGCGGCGCTGACCTACGTGCACAAGCGGCAGATGCCCCCCGCCGACGCCCAGGACCAGCCTTCCCGCGAGGAACGCACCGTCATCACCAATTGGATCGAGCGTGCCATCTATCACCTCGACCCGCGGCAGCCCGATCCCGGGCGCGTCACGCTCCGCCGGCTCAACCGTACCGAGTACAACAACACCATCCGCGATCTTGTCGGCGTCGACTTCCAGCCGGCCGCCGATTTTCCCGCCGACGACGCGGGCTATGGCTTCGACAACATCGGCGACGTCCTGACGGTGCCGACGATGCTGCTGGAAAAATACCTCGGCGCCGCCGACCAGGTGCTCGACGCCGCGCTGCCCACCGCGCCGCCCAAGTCCATCGTTCGCCACTATCCCGCCACGCAGACCGAAATCGGCTTCAACGCCACCGGTGATCGCGGCGATGGATGGGTGCAACTGATCACCCTGGAAGAAGACGACGTCGCCCTCGAACTGCCGCTGGCCGCCGGCGACTACCTCGTGCGCTTCCAGGCCTTTGCAGAGCCCACCGGCGGCGCCGTCGTGGGCTTCGGCTCGCGCAACGCCGATCCCAATGCCGAGAAGGAAAAGCCCCCCACGCCCATCCTGGCCGTCTTCGCCGGGCCCACCTGGGTCAAGGATTTCGAAATCTCCACCGATGAAGCCCACCCGGGAACCTATGAAGCCCGCGTCGGCGTGCCCAACGGCAAGACCCGCCTGCGGGTCGTCGCCCGGCGCACCCGCGGCGGGGCCAACGAACTGCTCATGACCAACGGAAAGGTCGGCAAACAGCAGCCCGGCGTCTTTTTCATCAAGTCCATGGATATCGAAGGGCCGCTGCCCGAACGCGTCAGCCGCGTGCCCGCCGCCGCCCTCAAGTTCGAAGGCGACGGCAAGTTCAACGACCGCGGCCACCGCGTGCTCTCGCACAACGGCAATGTCTCGACCGAGTTCACGCTCGAAAAGGACGCGGACATGATCCTCCGCGCCGAGGCCTACGCCAACCAGGCCGGCGATGAAACCGCGAAGATGCAGTTCCTCATCGATGGCCGGCCCGCGCAAACCTTCGAGGTGCTCGCCCCCGCCACGCTCCTGCCCCTGCCCCGGCAGCGGCTCTTCGAGATCAACCTGCTCGATGCCCGCCCTTACATGTACGAGATCCGTCAGAAACTGCCCGCGGGCAAGCACACCTTCGCCGCGGCCTTCATCAACGACTTCGAAGATCCCAAGGCCGAGAACCCCAACCTCCGCGACCGCAACCTCATCGTCAGCTACCTCGAAACGGTCAACCTCAACGAGCCCCTGCCCACGCCGGAAATGCCCGCGGCCTTTGCCCGCAACTTCTCCCGGCCCATTCCCCCGCCGCCCGATCAGAAGCTCAGCGCCGCCCGCGAGATTGTCACCAGTTTCGCCCGCCGCGCCTGGCGCCGTCCCGCCAGCCCCCAGGAAATCGACCACCTGATGGCCCTCTTCACCCTCGCTGACAAGGGCGGCGAAACCTTCCACACCTCGCTGAAGCTCGCGCTCAAGGGCGTGCTGGTTTCCCCGCACTTTCTCTTCCGCGGCGAAATGCAGCCCGACCCCGACAACCCGCGCTCCGTGCACGCCATCGATGAGTTCGCCCTCGCCACGCGCCTCTCCTATTTCCTCTGGAGCAGCACCCCGGATGACGAGCTGCTGGCGCTCGCCGAGAAAAACCAGCTCCGCGCCAACCTGCCCGCACAAATCCAGCGGATGATCGCTTCGCCCAAGTCCGCCTCGCTGGTCGACAACTTCGCCTCCCAATGGTTGCACACGCGCGACCTCACCCTGGCGGTTCCCGACAAAACCCTCTTCCCGCAATACGACAATGCCCTGCGCGAAGCCATGCAGCAGGAAACCGCGATGTTCTTCGACAGCATCATGCGCGAAGACAAATCCGTGCTCGAATTCCTCACCGCCGATTACACCTTCGTCAACGCCCGCCTCGCCCGCTACTACGGCATGGACGACGTCAACGGTGAAGAGTTCCGCAAGGTCTCCCTCGCCGGCACCAACCGCACCGGTGGCCTGCTCACCCAGGCCTCCGTGCTCACCCTCACCTCCAACCCCACGCGCACCAGCCCCGTCAAACGCGGCAAGTGGGTGCTCGAAAACCTCCTCAACGCCGCCCCCCCGCCGCCGCCGCCCAACATCCCGCAGCTCGCCGGCGACAGCGATCCCAACGCCGGCACCCTGCGCCAGCAGATGGAAAAGCACCGCGCCGATCCCACCTGCGCCTCCTGTCACGCCCAGATGGACCCCATCGGCTTTGCGATGGAGCACTTCGATGCCATCGGCCGCTGGCGCGACACCGATGGCGAGGCCAAGATCGAGGCCGTCGGCGAGCTCCCCGATGGCTCAAAAATCGGCGGCCCCGCGGACATCGCCAAAATCCTCATCACCACCCAGCGCGAGGATTTCCTTCGCTGCCTCACGGAAAAGATGCTGACCTACGCCCTCGGCCGCGGCGTCGAATACTACGACCGCCCCGCCGTCGACAAGATCATCGCCGACATGGATGCCCACGGCGACAAGTTCTCCACCCTGATCGCCGGCATCATCGATTCGGTCCCGTTCCAGAAGCGCCGCGGCGAAGATGCCGCCGCCGACAGGCAATAGATTTTCGGACCCGCGTTTTGCATTAATAGATCCAGGTAAAATGCGGGCGCCGCCCGACACGCCCCATCCGGAGGAACCTTATGACAGCCCGTTGGTCCATCCCTCGCCGGACTTTCCTGCGGGGCCTGGGCGCCGCCATCGCCCTGCCCTTCCTCGACGTGATGGAGCCCGCCAGCAAGGCCCTCGCCGCCGCCGCTCCCGGTGTTGGTCCCGGTGTTGGTCCCGGTGCCGCTCCTGGTGCCGCATCCGCCGCTGCCGGCGCCGCCGCCCTGCCCCGGCGCATGGCCTTCATCTATGTTCCCAACGGCAAAAACATGGCCGACTGGACCCCCCATGCCGTCGGTACGGATTTCGAACTCACCCCCATCCTCAAGCCCCTCGCTGCCCACCGCAAAGACTTCTCCGTCATCACCGGCCTTGCGCACAACCAGGCCAATGGCCTCGGTGACGGCGGCGGCGATCACGCACGCTCCGCAGGCACCTACCTCACCGCCGCCCACCCCCGCAAAACCGGCGGCTCCAACATCCGCGCCGGCATCTCTGTCGACCAGGTCGCCGCCAACGCCATCGGCGACCAGACCCGCTTCCGCTCCCTCGAGCTCTCCTGCGACAAGGGCCAGGCCTCCGGCACCTGCGAATCGGGCTACTCCTGCGCCTACCAGTTCAACCTCTCCTGGAAATCCGAAACCCAGCCCATCACCCCCGAGGTCGATCCGCACGCCGTCTTCGACCGCCTCTTTTCCACCGGCGGCCTCACCAAGGAGGCCCGGCTCCAACGCGACAGGTACACTCAGTCGGTCCTCGATTCCGCCCTTGAGGACGCCCGCTCCCTGCAGAATAAACTCGGCGCCACCGATCGCCGCAAGCTCGACGAATACCTCACCAGCATCCGCGAGGTCGAAGTCCGTCTCGCCAAGAACGGCAAGTTCGACGTCCCTGTCCCCGCCGCCGACGACGAGCCCATCATCCCCCTCGATTACAACTACGAGCAGCACATCCGCCTGATGTTCGATCTCATGGCCCTCGCCTTCCAGACCGATTCCACCCGCATCTCCACCTTCATCGTCGCCCACGATGGCTCCAATCGCCCCTACCCGAACATCGGCGTGAAGGATGGCCACCACGACCTCTCTCACCACCGCAACGACGAAAAGAAAAAGGCCCTCATCGCCAAGATCAACACCTTCCACACCACCCAGTTCGCCTACTTCCTTGAAAAGCTCAAATCCATCAAGGAGGGCAGCGGCACCCTTCTCGATAACTCCATGGTTCTCTACGGCTCGGCCATCTCCGACGGCAACCAGCACCTCCACTCCAACCTCCCCCTGCTCCTGGCCGGCAAGGGCGGCGGCACCCTCACCCCCGGCCGCCACGTGCGCTTCGACGACGACACCCCCATGGCCAACCTCTACGTCTCCATGCTCAACCGCATGGGCGTCCCTGCCAAAAAATTCGGCGACTCCAGCGGCAAGGTCGAACAAATCTCCGCCTGAACCCCTAACGCCGCCGCATCGCGACGGTCTTGCACCCCCTGTGCGCCCAGCGCCGCCCACGAACAGATCTCAGCTCTTTTCTCATGAGGACCCATGAAGACACCAGCCATCTCCCTCGCCGCCGCCGCCCTCCTCCTCTCCGCCTGCTCTGCCCCCACCGTCTCCAATGGCCGCTCCGAATACGCCGCCACCCGCCCCGCGGGCGACCCCGCCTCCTACGTCGAACACCACCCCGCTGAAATCCCCCTCTGGTCCTCCAACGTCCCCAACCAGTCCGCGAATCCCTCCCCGGAAATCGTCAATTGGCGCGATGAAGTCGAACCCACCTCCCCCGCCGGCGAGAACCTCCACTTCCCCGTCGTCACCAACATCCACAACCCCTCCATCACTCCCTTCCTTCCGCCCGCCGGGAAAGCCACCGGCGCCGCCCTCATCGTTGCCCCCGGCGGCGGCCACATGTTCCTCTCCATCAACCACGAAGGCTACGACGTCGCCCGCTGGTTCGCCGACCACGGCATCGCCTGCTTCCTGCTCAAATACCGCCTCGCCCGCGCCCCGGGTTCCACCTACAAGATCGATCCCGACGCCCTCGCCGATGCCCGCCGCGCCGTCCGCCTCGTCCGCGCCCGCGCCGCTGAGTTCCACATCGATCCCGACCGCCTCGGCTTTATCGGCTTCTCCGCCGGCGGAGAGCTCGCCACCGGCATCGTCAACAAACCCGAGGACGCCGCCCCCACTCCCGCCGACGACATCGACCGCCAGTCCGCACAACTCGACTTCCAGTGCCTGCTCTACCCCGGCAACTCCACCGGTATCGCCTCCCTGCCCGGCGTCAAGGAGCCTCCCACCTTCCTCGCCGCCTCCGCCGACGATCGCCAGGACATCGCGGCCGGCCTCGCCAACGCCTACCTCCGCATCAAGGCCGAAAACACCCCCGTCGAACTCCACCTCTTCAACTCGGGCGGTCACGGCTTCGGCGTCCGCCCGCGCGACATCGCCGAGGCCCAGTGGCCCAACGCCATGCTCGCCTTCCTGAAAGACCGCGGCTTCCTGCAGAAGGGCCACAGCGTCCCGGTCAACTTCCCCGCCACGCGCCCCGCGCGCGGGGGTGGCGCCGGTGCGGGTGGCGGCGCGGCCCCCGCACGCTGACCTACCCCTGCACGTCGTCAAAACTCGGAATGAACGTGTTGGGCACGATCACCGGCAGAATCTCCCGCTGCGGATCGTGCGCCTGCAGAAACATCCGGAACCCCCACAGGTCCTTCCCGAAATACACCCACAGCTTGTGCGCCGCCGCCGCTTCCTTCAGTTTCTGAAACGACCGCGCCTTCACCGTCGAATCGATCTCCATCACCGCCACCGGCACCCGCTGCCGCGCCCAGATCACATCCACCCGCCCCGTCAACTGCAGCGGCGGCCCCGCCCCCACGCCCCCGGAATCCGGATCGTCAAACAACGCCGCCGACTCCGTCCATCCCCGGCAGTCGAAATTCTCCGCCAGCCCCACCAGGTGCTTCTGGAACGCGTTGTGGTAATGAATCCCCTTCAGCCCGCTCTTGTTCAAGTTCATCCCGATCGCGCGAATCCGCGCGGTGAGATCCCCCAGCGCGGGTTCCGAAAGGGTAAAGGCGGGATCGGCGGGCACGCAGGCGTCCTTGAGGTTCGGTACAGCAACCGGCCGCCACTGTTCGATGAACGGCTGCACGATCTCGCTGACCTTCTGTGGCGAAAGGTCCGCCTCCGCGGCGAACAGCCGCAGGCGCCGGAGGGAGTTGTGGTAATGTCGGCCATCCATGCCGGGGCTGACTATACGCCCCCCGCCGCCCCCCACTCAAGCCGTTCTGTCCATTTTCAGCCCGCCGGTGTGCTCTTTGTAGCCCCGTCACCCATCCGCTGTACAACGACAATTCTTCCGAAAGGACCACCCATGGGCGACGAATCGGTCGAATCACGCCGTCATTTCCTCCAGGTCGCCGCCGGTGCCGCCGGCATCGTCACCCTCGCCGGCTGCCAGGCCGATGGCAACTCCTCCGCCCAGAAGCCCCGCAAGGAAACCGAGGAAGGCGACGAAAAGGTCACCCCGGGCGAAGACCTTATGCAGGAGCACGGCGTGCTCAAACGGCTCCTGCTCGTCTACGGCGAAGCCATCCGCCGCATCGAAGCCCGCCAGGACCTCTCCCCAGATCCCCTCCAGAAAGCCGCCAAGCTCGTGAAATCCTTCGTCGAGGAATACCACGAAAAGCAGGAGGAGGACTACCTCTTTCCGCGCTTCCGCCAGTCTCACAAGCTCGTCGACCTCGTCGACGTGCTCTACCAGCAGCACATCGCCGGCCGCCGCGTCACCGACCGCATCATCGCCCTGAGCACCCTTCCCGCCCTGCGCGATGCCGACCGCGCCCACGAACTCGCCGAAGCCATGCGCCAGTTCATCCGCATGTACAACGCCCACGAAGCCCGCGAAGACACCGTCCTTTTCCCCGCCTTCCGCGACATGCTCTCCAAGCACGAATACGACGCCCTCGGCGAGCAGTTTGAGAAAAACGAGCACGCCCACTTCGGCGCCGACGGCTTCGATCTGGCCGTCGACCAGGTCACCGACATCGAAAAAAGCCTCGGCATCTATGACCTTTCCCAGTTCACGCCTACCATGCTCACCTGACGGCATTTCTCTCAAGGCTCGCCGATGTCCCAGGCTGCTGCACCCGCCACCGCTTTCATCACCCACCCGATCTACGCGCAGCACCAGACCGGCGCCCATCCCGAGTGCCCCGAACGCCTCGCCGCCGTCAATCACGGTCTCGCCGAGGCCGGCCTGCTCCCGCGCCTCCTCCCCCTCGCCCCGCGCCCCGCCACCGATGACGAACTCGCCCTCGTCCACGATCCCCTTTACATCGCCGCCGTCCGCCGCGAAGTCGCCATGGGCCGCCGACAGCTTTCCACCGGCGACACCCCGCTTTCCCCCGGCTCGCTGGATGCCGCCCTCCACGCCACCGGCGCTGCCCTCGTCGCCGTCGACGCCGTCCTCTCCGGCCAGGTCGCCAGCGCCTTCTGCGCCGCGCGCCCGCCCGGCCACCACGCCTCCCCCGACGCCGGCCAGGGCTTCTGCATCTTCAACCACATCGCCGTCGCCGCCCGTTACGCCCAGCGCCGCCACCACCTCGAGCGCGTCCTCATCTTCGATTTCGACGTCCACCATGGCAACGGCACCCAGGACGCCTTCTACGACGACCCCTCCATCCTCTTCTTCTCCTCCCACCAGCACCCCTGGTACCCCGGCACCGGCCGCCGCAATGAAACCGGCCGCGGCGACGCCCTCGGCACCACCCTCAACGCGCCCCTTCCCGCCGGCTCGGGCCTGCACGAAATCCTCGGCGAAATGGAAGCCCGCCTCGAGCCCGCACTCGCCGCCTTCCGCCCCGACCTCCTCCTCGTTTCCGCCGGCTTCGATTCCCGCCTCGACGACCCCCTCGGCCGCTTCACCCTCACCGACGACGACTTCACCATTCTCACCCGCCGCCTCCGCGCCTACGCCAACGACTACGCCCGCGGTCGCATCGTCTCCCTCCTCGAAGGCGGCTACAACCTCGGCACCCTCGGCGGCGCCGTGGCTGCGCATGTCAGCGCCCTGCAGCAACGCGATAGCCCTTGACCTCTCCCCGCCATCTCATTAACTTCGCCAAAGGACCAGACACCTCGATATCTGCAACGGTCGTTCCTCTTTTCGAAGGAGCTTCCCGATGCGCCCTGCTCTCGCCGCTGTTGCACTCTTTGCCGCTACCTTCGTCGCTGCAAGAGCCTCCGCGGATCCCAAGATCGACGACACTCCCCTCGCCGCCGCCGACAAGCTCGCCGGCTACGCCGTCAGCCCGCACGGCGTCCATGCGGCCGTCCTGATCAACAAGGGCACCCGCTTCGCCGTCTCCATCGATGGCACCGAGGGCCCCAAGGTCGACGGCCTCCTCAACGCCGACGGCTCCCCCTACAACACCGGGGTCGATCACACCCTCAGCCGCCCCATCCCCGTCATTTTTTCCGACGACGGCGCCCACGAGGCCTACATCGGCAGATCCGGCGACGAGTTCTTCCTCGTCTCCGACGGCAAGGAAATCTACCGCACCAAATACTCGTCCGGACTGGGCTTCTTCGTCCCGCTCACCGTCACTGACAAGCACGTTTTCTTCGGCAGCCCCATGCCCTCGGGCCGCTACGCCATCATCGCCGACGGAACGCCCGGCCCCGACAGCCACCTTCAACCCAAGCTCGTCGTCAGCCCCGACGGCAACCACTACGCCTACGTCGGCACGCAGGCCGACGGCCACGACACCCCCTGGGCCGTCGTCGATGGCAAACAAGTCAAGCACTTTGGCGATGACCTCCAGTTCACCTCCAAGGGTCACCTCATCGGCATCCTCAAGGAAGGGGCAGCGAGCACGCTCAACGTCGACAACAAGGCCGTCCTCCGCGCCGCCAACATCCAGAAAGTCTGGACCTCCCCTGGTGGCGGCCTCATCGCGGCGTGGATCAGCCCCCAACCCAGCGCCCCGCTCGTCCTCACCATCAATGGCAAAATCGTCCCCGCCACCGAACGCGTCACCATCACCCACATCTACTTCAGCCCCGACGACAAACACTTCGCCGTGCTCGTCAGCGGCAACCCCCAGTACATCATCCTCGACGGTAAAAAAGGCGACCTCTACCAGATGATCCCCGATTCCACGATGGGTGTCCCCGGCAGCAACTCCCGCGCATGGGCCCACGGAATCCCCGCGGGCACCGAGGTCGGCCTCGAAGCCAGCGCGCCCCCCGTCCCCGCGTTCACCGCCGACTCCTCCAGGTTCCTCTACGTCGCCATGAACGGCCAGAAGTTCGTCCTCGTCTCAAACACCGACGAATCCGATCCGCTCCCCAACCTCTTCACCCCCGAAATGTCCCCCGACGGCAACCACTACGCCTACGTCGTCAACCTCCCCGGCAAACCACCTGCCGTCGTCATCGACGACAAAAACCTCAAGCTCACCCAGGCCAACCCCGGCACCGGCGCGGAGGTCGTCTTCTCGCCCGACGGAAAACACACCTTCATCAGCGCCGGCAGCGGACAACTCTACCTCGACGGCAAGTACCAGCCCGACCTCATGGGCAACGGCCTCGCCACCTACTCCCCCGACAGCCAGCACCTCCTCTTCCTCGGACACGAACCCAAAAAAGACACCCCCACCCTCTTCCTCGACGGCAAGCCCCTCGCCTCCGGCGGCGACGCCAACGTCTTCCACCCCCTCTTCTCTTCCGACAGCAAGCACCTCTTCTGGGTCGGCCACCGCGCCACCACCACCACCAACGACTTCGACAACGGCGTGCTCTGGGTCGACGGCAAGGCCACCACCGTCAACTTCAACCCCGCCGATGTCCAGCACACCGGCGCCTGGGACACTGCCCCCGACGGCTCGCTCACCTTCGTCGCCCGCACCGGCGAAGATCTCCACAAATACCACGTCACGCCTTGACGCAATCGCTGCCTGGCCAGCCGCCCGCGCAGTGTCGCCCGTTTCGCATTCGTATTTCTGTTTTCGCTCCCGCAGGATGCGTCGCTCCTCCCTTTTTCCTATAATCCCCGCATGAAGATCACCCTCAACGGCCACGATTTCGACCTCCCCGACAACGCCACCGTCGCCTCCCTCGTGGAGATGCGCCGCCAGTCCGGGCACCTCGCCACCCCCGCCTACGCCGTCGAACGAAACAAGGAAGTCGTCTTCCGCCCCGACCACCCCACCACCCGCCTCGCCCCCGGCGACAAAGTCGAAATCGTCGTCATGGTCGGTGGCGGCTAAAAAAGAACACGCTCCACACCCCCAACCAAACCCCTCGCTCCCAGACTTGCCAATTACCAATTACCAATTACCAATTACCAATTACCTCGAGCACCCACATGACCACCACCCTCCCCATCCCCGCCGACACCTCAGCACCCAGCACCCAGCACTCAGCACTCAAAATCGGCCCCTACACGCTCGCCTCCCGCCTCATCGTCGGCACCGGCAAATACGCCACCCTCGAGCTCATGCAGCAATGCCACCAAGCCTCCGGCGCCGACTGCGTCACCGTCGCCGTCCGCCGCGAACGCATCTTCGACAAATCCTCCGGTCGCAACATCCTCGAATACATCGACCCCGCAAAGTACACCCTCCTCCCCAACACCGCCGGCTGCTTCACCGCCGACGACGCCATCCGCGTCGCTCGCCTCGGCCGCGAACTCCTCGCCCACTCCGATTACCAGGGCGCCCCCTGGGTCAAACTCGAAGTCCTCGGCGACACCAAGACCCTCCTCCCCGAACCCCTCGGCACCCTTGAAGCTACCCGCACCCTCGTCAAGGAAGGCTTCCACGTCCTCGTCTATTGCTCCGACGACGTCATGCTCTGCAAACGCCTCAAGGAAGCCGGTGCCGCCGCCATCATGCCCGCTGGCTCCCCCATCGGCTCCGGCCAGGGCGTCCTCAACCCCAACAACATCCGCATCATTCTCGAAGAACTCAAAGGCCAGGACCCCGCCTTCCCCGTCATCGTCGACGCCGGCGTCGGCACCGCCTCCGACGTCGCCTTCGCCATGGAACTCGGCGTCGACGGCGTCCTCCTCAACACCGCCATCGCCGGCGCCAAAGATCCCCTCGCCATGGCCACCGCCATGCGCCACGCCACCCTCGCCGGATTCCACGCCGCCACCGCCGGCCGCATCCCCCGAAAACTCTACGCCACCGCCTCCTCTCCCTGGGAAGGCCGCATCAACGCCTGATGAATCCGCTCACCACCTACGTCCTCCTCATCCTCTTCCTCGCCACCCTCATCCGCTCCGCCTTCGGTTTCGGCGAAGCCCTTTTCGCCGTCCCCCTCCTGGCCCTCAAGATTCCCATCACCGTCGCCGCCCCGCTCGCCGTCCTCGTCTCCATCACCATCGCCGCGATCGTCGTCCTCCAGGACTTCCGCCAGATCCACCTCAAAAGCGCCGGCGGACTCCTCCTCGCCACCCTCCTGGGCACCCCGCTCGGCCTCCTCCTGCTCACCCGCGTCAATGAACACGCCGTCAAACTCCTCCTCGCCCTCCTCATCATCGCCTTCGCCGGCTACTCCCTCACCGCCCGCAAACAATTCCACCTCCAGCGCGACCACCCCGGCTGGCTCCTCGCCTGCGGTTTCATCGCCGGCATCCTCGGCGGCGCCTTCGGCATGAACGGCCCGCCCCTCGTCGTCTACGGCGCCCTCCGCCAATGGTCCCCCCAGCACTTCCGCGCCACCCTCCAGGCCTACTTCCTCCCCGCCAGCCTCTTCGCCTTCGCCGGCTTCGCCCTCGCCGGCCTCTGGACCCCCGAAGTCACCGCCCTCTACCTCCGCTCCCTCCTCCCCATCCTCCTCGCCACCCTCCTCGGCCGCGCCATCAACCAGCGCCTCCGCGGCGACGCCTTCCTCACCACCATCTACCTCGCCCTCATCGCCAGCGGCCTCCTCCTCCTGTTCGATAGCTGA
>JBEHXY010000072.1:0-12488 GCA_048498455.1 Planctomycetota bacterium
GGGCGCGGCGGTTCGCGCGGCGCTGCACCGCCAGCCGCTGGATCCGCCGGCGCGCAAAGTGCTCGCGCCCGATGCCGCAACCAGGGCGGCGCTGGCGTTTCTGCTGGAAAGCGGTGAGGCCGTCGAGGTCTCTCCGGAGCTGGTGATGGCCGCGGAAGCCGCGGATGCGGCGGCCGCGCGGGTGCAGGCGCATCTGCGCCTGCATGGCCGGGCGACGGTCAGCGAGCTCAAGCAGGCGCTGGGATCGAACCGCCGCGTGATGGTGCCGCTGGCGGAATACCTGGATCGCCGCGGCATCACCCGGCGCGTGGGGGACTACCGCGTGCTGCCAGATCCACACTGACCGCCAAAACAGCACGCCATGCCGCGGGCGGCATGGCGTGCGAAGAGTGGCGTGTGATCGAGGTGATTACTGGGCCGGGAGCGTGGTATCCGCAGGGGCCGGAGCGGCCCCCGGTGCAGCACCTGCAGGGGCTGGTGGTGCGGGGGAAACATTGGCCTCGGGCAAGTAGCGCCGCAGGATCTGGTCGTTCATGGGAATGACGTTGAACTCAAGCGGGTGCCGGTCATGAGCGGGCATGGCGATGACGCCCCAGCGCATGTGGCCATGGACCGCCGAGCGGTCATACATGATCAACTGGGCCTGGTTGCCGACGATGGGCACGGGCCGATAGATATATTCTTCGCCGGAGACGGGACAGGTGAACACCAGTTCCTGATCGGCAAAGGCGGCCAGCTCGCGCAGGGTGTTGGGCAACCGGTGAACGGCAGCGTAATAGAGCAACAGGGGCTCGCACATGTCGTGAAGCCGGGCGCCGCAGGGATCGGTCGCCACCGTGAGCAAGGCAGGATCGACGACCACATCGCTCGGGGCAGGGCCTTTCAACGGGGTTTTGGCATCCCCTGTCCGGGGACCTTTCGCAGGCCCGCCGCAGGCCGCCAGCATCAAGCTGGCGGCCAGCAGCAGAGACGCTTTACTGCGCGGGGACATCAGCACCTCCGGCGGGTGCGGGCGGCACGACCGGTACGACGGGCGTCGGCGCGGGCGTCATGCCGTCACCGCCGCTGGGTGTGCTGGGCGTGCTCGGAACATACGTGCCATTGGGAAGCATGGTGCCGGGGAGCACCGCACCGGGGCGTCCGCCACCGCCGCCACGGCCACCGCGGAATCCGCCCGGCGGCACGGTAAAGGTGCGGTTGGGCATGGTGGTGGCGTTGGCCGGCGTGGCCCCGCGCTGCAGGCCACGGAGCTGTTCGTCCCACGAACCCGGCGAGACGGCGTTGGGCACGATCTGCATGCCGCGGCGTTCGTCGTTGGACATGTCCTGCAGGAAGGCAGGATCCTGCGCCACGTGCGGCGTGAGGAAGATGAGCAGTTCGGTTTTCTGCTTGCTGTTCTGGGTGCGTTTGAAGGCCATGCCGATCCAGGGGATGTCGCCGAGCACCGGGATCTTGCTGACCGTCTGGGTGCGCTGGTCCTGCATCAAACCGCCGATGACGATCGTCTTGCCATTCTCGATGGCGACGCGCGTCTGGGCGGCGCGGATGTTGAAGACCGGGGCATTGACGGTGTTGGAGATGGGCACCGACTGGTCGGAAATCTGCGAGATTTCCGGGGCGACATCCATGATCACCAGCCCCTGCGGGTTGATGTGCGGGGTGACGTTCAGAATGATGCCCAGCTCGCGGTAGCTGATGGTGTTGATCGGGTTGTTGTTAATGTCGAGGCGCGAGTCAGTGATGATGGGCACTTCCTGGCCGACGATCATCGAGGCGAGCTGGTTGTCGGAAGCGAGGATGTAGGGCCGCGAGAGCACGTCGAGCTTGCCGGCGGTGGCCAGGGCACGAAGCGTCGCGTTGACGTTGTTTTCCACGAGGCCGACGACCAGGCCGCCGGTCTGGGGGGCGACGCCGAAGCCGGTGCCCGCGGTGGTGCCCAGCGTGAGGCTGCCGGCGGTGAGGCGGGTGTTGATCGCCGAGAATTCCAGGCCGATGTCGTCGGAGTTGTTGTGCGTGACTTCGGCGATGAGCACCTTGATGACGACCTGCGGAACCGGACGATCGAGGTCGGCGATGATTTCCTCGACCTCCTGCCGGAACGCGGTGGCCGTGGTGACGATGAGCGAGTTGGTGTCGGCATCTGCCACGACGAAGGCTTGTCCAACGAGCGAGCCGCCCGCGCCGCCGGTGCCGCCGGCGCCGCCGCGGCCGCCCGCGAGGCCGCCGGTGCCGCCACGCTGGCCGATGCCGCCGCCGCCGCCGGTGGTGCCGCCACGGTTGCCGGTGGTGCCGGTGCCGCCGCCGAAACCGGTGCCAAAGCCGGAGCTGGTGGTTCCGCCGCCGCCGCGACCGCCGCGGCCGCCGGCTGCACCGCCCGTGGTGCCCGTGCCGAAGCCCGTGATGCCCTGGTTGCCGGTGGTGGTGCGGTTGGTGGTGCCGGTCACGCCCGTGCCGTTGAAGAGGGCGTTCAGCACACCCTGCAGGTTGGCCGCCTGGGCGTTGCGCAGGGGATAGTGGAAGACCACCTGGGTGACGGTGGGGTCCCGGTCGAGGTCGTCGAGAATCTTGCGGACTTCCACCAGGGTGTCCTTGGGACCGGTCACGACGATGGTGTTGGTGCGGGAGTCTGCCGCCGCCTGAACCTGCCCGCCGAGCGGGTTGTTCGCGCCGACACCCTGGGCCCCGCCCGCGCCGCCGGCGCCGCCCGCGCCGCCGCCGCGGCCGCCGCCGCGACCGCCGCCAAATCCGGCAGCGCCAAATCCAGCCGCGCCAAAGCCAGCCCCCTGGCCCTGCTGCTGCGGCGGACGGAAGATCGTGGTGATCAGCGTCGCCGCGGACGTGGCATCCGCATTCTTGAGCTGCACGGTGACGATATCGGTGGCGCCAACAGTGCGGCGATCGATGTTGGCGATGATCTGCACGGCCCGCTTAATGTTGGCGGACTTGTCCGTGATGATGATCGAGTTGGATGCCGCATTGGCCGCGCTGTCGGCGCTGGGCGAAAGCAGCGGAATCAGATCGTTGCGCAACCGCACGGCGTCCACGCTCGCCACCGGGATCACCTGCGTGATGACCTCATCGCTGTTGGCGATTTCGTTCGGGTCCGCGCCCATGTGCACCGGCGCCTGCGTGCGGTTGTAGGTGGCAAGCTCGACCACCGTGAGAATCTTGTCGCTGGTCTGCGTCACCGTGTAGCCGTTCTTCTGGAGCGCGGCGTTGAGCGCGATGACGGCCTGGGCGGGCGTCACTTTTCCGCGGCTCAAAATCGTCAGCGGGGGCCCGCCGATCGGCGTGTTGGGCTTGATGATGATGAAGCCGGCCGCGCTGGAAAGATAATTGAGCACCACATCCGGGCTGGCGTTGGTGAAGTTGAATTCGATTTCCTGGCCGGCATTCGTGGTGGTGGCGCCGGGACGAGTGGTCGCGCCATTCGCCGGCTGCGTGGCAGCGTCAGCCGGGGCCACCGCGGCCGGCTGGCTCGCGGCTCCGACGGCCTGGGCGAGCACCGACTGCGGGAACGCAGGCACCAGCAGCAAGGGGCAAAGCACGAGGGGGAGTTTCCGCGACAAATGCATGGAGGGGGTCCTTTCTTCTCTCTGGCCGAGGCCTGTGCGCCGGCAGCAGTTCTTCCTACCTGACCGTGTCTTCTATCAACGCAGGGAATCACCGAAGCGTTCCGCGCGCTTGCTCAAGAGTTTCCCGAACAATTCTTACTGGCCGCCATCCGCCGGGGCCGCCGGCGCCGCCGGAGCCGCGCCGCCGCCGCCAAGTTCCTGCAGCCGCCGCAGACGCAGCCGCTCCGCCACATCCGAGACGTTGACCGGGGGACCCGCAGGCGCCGCGGGCGTGGCCGATGCTGCGCCCACTGCCGCGCCGCCGCCGCCACCCGTATCAGCGCCCGTGGCGCCGCCAAAGCCGCCGAAGCCGCCGCCACCGCCACCGCCGCCGCCGCCGCGTCCGCCACGCCGGTTACCACCGGTGAAGCCGCCCGCTGTCGGATCGGTCGCGCCGCCGGGATTGAATCCGCCGCGCCCGCCGCCGCGGCGACCCGCGAAGTCCTGCGGGTTGGGCGTGACCACCGCCGTCGGCGATGAGTAAGCGGAGGAACTGTACGCATTGGCGTCATACTGCGGCACCTCGCCGCGGAGGTTATGGCCGATCTCGATCTTGCGGATCTGCCCGTTGTTGTCGAGCGTCAGCGTGTCAAGCGTGATGTCCGTGACTTTGCCATAGGTGGCGAACTGCTCACCGATGCGCACCGGCCGCACCGGGGGATTCTGATTGGGATCCTCCAGCAGCGCGACATTGTCATGCTCCGTGTTGACCACGCCGGTGAAGACCGGGACGCGCGTCGGGCGCACGTTGTTGACGTCATCCACCGTGGGCCCGGTGTTGACGCGCCGATCGCGGGAGAAGATGCTGGTCTGATCGAGTATGCCGAATTCCTGGGGCAACTGGCCGCCGCTGCCGCCGCGAGCGAAGCGATTGCCGCCGCCGCCGCCGCCACCACCGCCGCCAAAGCCCCCGCCGCCGCCGCCCTGCCACCCCGTGTTGCCACCGCCGCCGCCCCCTCCACCGCCACCACCCCCACCGCCGCCGAACTGGCCGCGGCCGCCGCCGCCGCCGCCATTAAAGCCGCCACCCGCGCCGCCGCCGCCGGTGTCCTGCTGCGCGAACAGGGTCGCGCTGCTGAGGAACAGGGGCACCGCCGCGAGGCACGCAAGAAATCGCCGGGTATTCGTTTTCATCGCTTTCTCCTTAGCGCGGGGTCGATACGGTGTTCGCGCGGCCGGCCGTCTTGGAAGCTTCCGCGTTGGGGTTATAGCTCACGGTTGCAATGCTTAACTGCACCTGCAGGCTGTCGGTGCCTTCTTTTTCGTGCGGGCTCAGGTTCACGGCCGTCACCTTCACCGGGAAGGTCGGGTTTTCCAGCCGGTACAGCAGGTGCGACACCGCCTGGAACGATCCGGTGCCGGTGAAGCGGAACGTCTGGGGCTGGAAAGCGCCCTTGTCGTCGGCGCCCAGCGCCGATTCCGGCCGCATCGCGGTGATGCCGACCCTGCATTCCAGCGCCAGGTTGCCCACCGCGGTCTGGGCCTCGAGGGCCGCTTCGGTGGGGGTCGTCTTGAGGCTGTTGGCCAGCAGCGCCTTCCACTCGGTATCCGCCCGTTTGGAGCGCAGGATGGTGTCGTTGGCGGTCTTCAACTGCTGCTGCAGCTTCACGCCGTCGCTGGCCAGTTTCGCGCGGTAGGTCAGGAAGGGATCGATCGCGAAGTAATACACCGCAACCAGCGCCAGGCCCACACCCACGACGATCGCCGTCGTCCGTTCTCGTTTATTTAGTACCATTGGGTTTCTCCAGTGCGGCGCCGGGACGGGTGGCCGCAGATGTGTTGTTGGCGTTGGTGCCGCCGGGGCCGGTAAAGACAAAATCGATCACAAAGCTGTACTCGCTGGCCTGCTGGTTCCGGCCGCCGCCACCGGCGCCGCCGCCGCGACCGCCGCTGCTCGCGCCCTGGTTGCCGTTGACCGCCACGATGTTGTTGATCTTGACGTCGGTGAACTTGCCGCTCTTGAAGAGGTTGCTGGCGATCGACTTGGGCAGGTCCTGGTCATTGGCCTTGCCGGTCAACGATCCCTTGAGCACGCCTGACGAGCGGGTCGTGGGAGCGGCCCCCGCCACCGTCCGCTCGGCCTTGAGCGGGCTGGTCAGCGGCTGCAGATCCAGGGCCGTCGCATAACAGTTGTTGGACTGCGGGAAGGCATTGCTCACCGCGACGAAGCAATTCAGGTAGGGCGTCTGGCCGCCGTACCACCGCTTGGCCGTCAGCTCGTTGTTCAACAGCGTGTTGGCCACCTGGAGGTCCGGATCGAGCTTTTTGATCTTCGCCCGCACGTCGTCGTTCTTGGCGGCCTCGGCCTGGGTCGTGTAAGCCAGCGCGCCGATGGCCAGCCCGAGGACGGCCACCACCGCCAGGCCCCACGTCACCTTCTGCCGCGTGGTGCTCTCGACCGGCGGCCGCAGCCGCGAATCGTCGAAGTTCACCGGCAGCCCTTCGGGCAGGTACAGGGCCGTGGCCAGCGCCACCGCCGGTGCGAAGCGCGACGCCTCGGCCGTCAGCTGCTGCCCGCCCACGCCCATGGCCGTCAAATTCTGTGCGTTCACCGGCATGCCCAGCCGGCTGCCGATCGCCGCCCGCTGCGCCTCATCCAGCCCGGTGCCGTCCCACAGGATCAGCTTCCGGTCCGCCGGCGGCGTGCCGTTCTGCGGCAGGCCCGCAAACGTGCGCCGCAGTTCCGCGACCAGTTCCGGGGCTCCCGAGCCGCCCGGCCCGATCGCCACGGCCGTTCCGCCGGCCGAGGTGCCGATCGCCGGCGCCACGGCGCCCGCGGTCGCAAAGTGCCGGATGCGCTGCAGCCCATGGCCGGTCTGCACCGCGAGTTCCGCCGATTTTCCGCCGAGGTACACGACGATGCCTTCGGGCGCCGCGAGCGCCTTGCTGGCCGCGCCCAGCGCCGCGACCGAGGGCGTCACGCCCGCGACCGTGATGCGCGCCGCTTCGGCGAACTGGTGAATCTGATCGAGCCGCTCTTTCGGCACCGCCATCAGCAGCACCTGGCGCGGCTGCTTGGGATGCGATTCGCCGGCATAGTCGTAGACCATTTCCTTGAGGTCGGCGGAGAATTCGCCCTCCGCCTGCACCCGCAGCAGCGTCGCGGCCGTCTCCGGATCCGCCGGCGGCAGGTCCTTGGCCTTGATCACCACCCAGCGCGCCGGAAGCCCGATGATCGCCTCCCGCGCGTGAAAGCCCTGATGCTTCAGAAACGCGCCGAACGCCTTGCCCGCCGCTGCGAGTTGCGCCGCGGAGAGCCCCTCGGTGAAGGGGAATTCCGCGTACCGTCGCACTTCCCGCCGGCCGCCGGCATTGGCCACTTCCGCGACCAGGATGCCCTGTTCGCCGATCGCCACGCCGAGGTATTTATTGGATCGCCGTTGTGCCACGGTTAGAAGCCTCCATTCAACGTCTGTATGCCGCTGGTGCTGGGCTCTTTGCCCGCTCGCAGGTCCTGCTGAATCTGCGGATCCAGCGGCCAGCCCAGGTCGGAGATGTCTTTGCGGTACAGGATCTTCGGCGGGCTGGACGAGGCGTCGACCACGATCCGCACCCGCTTGAACGCCCGGCCGTTGGCCGTCGCCGCCACGATGTCCGCCGAGTAATAGTTTGAGGTCGCCGCAATATAGTTCGCCAGCGCCGTCGCCTTCGCCTGCGTGATCACCGTGCTCAGCCACGTCGTGGTGGTCGTGTCGATGCCCCCGGCCCGGCCGTCCACGATCGCCTGCGCGTCCGCGTCTTCCAGCCCCGGCAGGCAACGCAGCACCTGCAGCGGCGCCGTGTTGATGTTGATCTTCGCAAACGGCGTCGCCGCGCCGCCGCCGCCGCCCCCGCCGCCGCCGCCCGCCGCAGCCGCCGCCGGCTTGGTCCACGCCGTCACGAACGGGAAGAAGCCCCGGGGATCCGAATCGGCGGTAGAGAACATCGAACCACCATTGCTGGCCAGCTGCTCCCCTTCCTCGATCACGCCGTTGCGGTTGAGGTCGAAGCCGTAGAACAGGTCCGGCGTCACATTCATCACAAGATTCAGCTCTTCAACGCTGTCCAGGGGGCCGTTCTTGCAGTGATAAGCCAGCGGCAGCGTCATGTATTCCGTGTCTTCCGCCCCATCGCTCCCCGTCACCGTGCTGTCGGTGTCCACCCAGTCCTTGATCGAGTCCGCCGCCTCCTGCGTCATCCCCGGCAGGTACATCATCATGTCCGTGGTCGCGTAGTTCAGGTTCAGCTTGCCCGATTCGTCGGTGATGCCGAACGAATACTGCGTCCCGTCATAGCCCACCGTGTCATCGCCGCAGTTCCGCAGGATCCAGAAATACCCGTCGCCCAGCTGCACCGCCTCGGCCGGCGTCTGGGTCACGGTGACCGCGTCCCCGGCCGTCTGGTCGACCTGGCACAGCACCCACTGCTCCGCCCCGCGTTCGATCTGCTCGGCCTGCAGCTGCGACACCCGGTTGCCCGCCGCCATCGATTCCACCCGCACCCGCTGCGCCAGCACCAGGCTCAACGTCACCAGCACCACCATGATCCAAGTGCACAGGATCAGGATCACGCCCCGCCGCCGCTTCAGCACTTTTACCGGTTCTTTTTTCATCGCTCAGTTCCCCGTCCCGGTGGCCGTGTTCGCCGTCGTCAAATCCACGTAGCACGCCAGGCTCACCACCTTGACGATCCGCTTGAAGTCGCCACGATCCGTCTTGCCGCCCGGCGGATACAGTTCCAGCGTGATCCGCACCGCCACCGGAATCATGTTCGCCGGCGTCGTCGCCGTGGAATCCCACGACGACTGCCAGTCCGTCCCGTCGAAATATTCGACGTTGAATCCCTTCACGTCCCGGCACAGCACTTCCATCTCGGTGTCCGGATCGGGCTCCTGGTCGGCCAGCAGGTTCGAATTCACCCGCCGTACCAGGCAATTCACGCTGTCGATCTGCTCCACCGTGTATTCCACCCGGCGGATATCCGTGTTGAGCGCCTCGCCGTTGTTCAGCCCGGCGCTGTTTTTTCCGAAGCTCGAGCTCATCATCCCGCCCGTCGCGCCGGCGCTGTTGCCGCCATTCTGCGACTGCGTCGGCCCGCCATAGGGAATCATCGGGGTGTCGGTCGCCGCATAAAACCACACGTCGTCCGCGTCGCCGTTGCCATCCCCGTTGTCGATGCCCTGGAACTCATAGGGCAGCGGCTGCGGCGGCGTGGCCGTGGCGGTGGCGCCCGGCGCCGGCGTCTGCGTGGTCACATCCCCCGCGGGCATCAGCGTCGACGCGAAATCGCGCGACAGGAACTCCAGGGCGATCCCCGCCCGCGAGCCCGGCTCCATCGCGTTCTCCGACGTCGTCTTGGCCTTGAACGCCGAGAAAATCGTCTGGAACAGCGCCCCTGCCAGCACCGCCACGATGGCGATCGCCAGCAACAGCTCGATGAGCGTGAAGCCGCGAGCCGCAGGCCCGCCCCTCCGCCCCGAACCGGTTGTCGTGAAGATCGTCGTCATTGTGTCGCCGTTTCTGCCGCAGGCTTCTCGTCGTCGTACATCACGGTGGAAAGCGAAAGGGAAAAAGGCTGCCCGTGAGAGCTCCAGGTGACCTCGCAGGTCACCAGGTGCAGGTTGCTTGTCAGGTTCACTTCATTGTAATCGCTCGTGGTCACGGTCCAGTGATACATCGGGGGCAAAGTGTCATCATTATTGGGGGGATCGTCCCCGCTCTGATCCCCGCTCAACCACTGCCAGGTCGCAATTTGCTCTTCCAGGTGCCGCTGGGCGACTTCGGCGGCTTCCGTTTTCTGCTTGATGTACCCCGCGGTCCGCACCAGCAGCGACAGACCCTGGTAAATCACCACCATGATGATGCCCACGACGATCACCGCCGTGATGGCCTCCACCAGCGTGAAACCGCCGCCGCGCCGCTTCTTTGCATGCTTTCGCATCAGCGGCCTCCCCGCGTCGGCAGAATGTGGTAGTTCTCGCTCGGCGATTCACACACGATCTCGATCTGCTGGTTCCGATCGTCCGTGATCGTGATCGTCCCGGTTTCCACGCGCCCGGTGGGATAAAAATGCGCCACGTGCACGCCCTTCTCGCTCACCGGAAGGTCCGTGTCGATCCGCAGCTGGCCGACCGTGCCCGGAAGCTTCACCGCCGCGCCCGGGTCCCGGTCCGTCTGCTGCACCTGGTTGGACGCGTCCATGTAGGTCACCGAAACCGTCCCGCCGCTCGTGTCCACTTCCAGCTGGTACACGCGCCCGTCGGCGATCGCCTGCGAACGCGCGAACTGGGCCAGCGCCACGATCTGGCCCGCGGTGTCGCCCGCACGACGGCCCGCGATGAAATTCTTCAGGTTCGGCGCCGACACCGCCGCGACAATCGCCATGATCAGCATCACCAGCACCAGCTCCATCAGCGTGAAGCCTCTTGCCTTTGCCGGGAAATTGTCACGTCCGCGCGTCATCATCTTCCGCCTGATTCCATCCGTTCCGTGTCGCCGTCTTACTTCGCTGCCGGAGCGTTGGTCACGTCGTCTTCGTTGCCTTCCTGGCCATCCTTGCCCGTCGAGACGATGTCAAACCCGTTGGGATTGAACGTCCCGGGAGCGCGGTAGATGTAGGCGTTGCCCCACGGATCCTTGCGCACCTCTTCCAGGTACGGGCCGTGCCAGCCGTTCCAGCCGCCGGTGTTCGACACCAGCCCGTCGAGCGTCGGCGGGTACTGCCCATTGTCGACCTCAAAGGCGTCCAGCGCCGTCTTCATGTTCGAAATGTCCGTTTGCGCCGCCGTGATCTTGGCCTGCTCGCCGCGGTTCACGAATTTCGGAACCACCACCGCCGCCAGCACCGCCAGGATCGCCATCACCAGCAGCAATTCGATCAGCGTGAAACCACTCACCCGCCGGCTGACCCGTTGACCCTTCGTCGTCTGCATCACTTGCTCCTTAAATTCCTTGCACCCATTGTCTCTTTTGCCGCGGCTCCTCGCTGGAGCATCTCCCGGCTTTATTTCATCACGTCCTGCAGGTTGAAGATCGGCAGCAGCATCCCGATGACCACCGTCCCGATGAACGCCGCCATCAAAAACAGCATCAAGGGTTCCGCCAGCGACACCAGCATCCGCAGCTTGCTGTCCAGCTCGTGCTCGAACGTCACCGACAGCCGCATCAATTCCTTGTCCAGCCGCCCCGTCTCCTCCGCCACCGCCACCATTTCGATCACCGACGGCGGGAACAGGTCCGGGCTCATCGCCAGGGCCTTCGACAGCGCCTCGCCGCGCTGCACTTCCTCGATCGCCTTGTTCACCGTGTCCGACAGCGTCTGGTTGCCGATCGCGTCACGGGCCGTCCGCAGCGACGACACCAGCGGCACGCCCGATCCCACCAGCGTCCCCAGCATCCGGCAGAAACGCACCAGTGCGAAATGCGCCACCACCTTGCCCAGCAGCGGCGTCCTGAGCATCGCCTTCTCAATCCCGCGACGCCCCGCTTCCGTCGCCGCCAGCCGACGCCACAGGATCACCAGCACCACCACCACCGCCGCAACCGCCGGCAGGTAATGCTGCATCACGTAGCTCGCCGAGATGATCGCCTGCGTCAGCCCCGGCAGCTGCCCGCCGAAGCTCGAGAAAATCTTCGTGAACCGCGGAATGAAGAACGTCAGCAGGAAGATGATCACGCCCACCGCCAGCACCGCCAGCACGCAGGGATACACCATCGCCGCTTTCACTTTGCCCTTCAGGTCCGCTTCCCGCATCCGGAAGTCCGCGATCTGGTTCAGCACCACTTCCAGGAACCCGCCCGATTCGCCCGCCCGCACCATCGCCACGTACACCGTCGAAAAGCTCTTGGGAAACTTCGCCATCGCATCGGCCAGCGCCGTGCCCTGCACGATGTCGTCGTGAATCTCGCCCCACAAATGCTTCGCCGCCGGAATCGACGCCTCGCGCCGCAGCAGGTTCAGCGCCCGCGCCAGCGGCACGCCGCCGGCCAGCAGGTTCGCCAGGTCCCGCGTGAACGCTTCGATCGCCTTCATCGGCACCCGCCCCGCACGCCCCACCGCCTGCTGACGCTTCGCCGCGCCCGCACGCTCCTCGCTCACTTCCAGCGGGTGCAGCCCCTTCTGCATCAGGGACGCGATCGCCGCCGCACGCGATTCCGCCGCCAGCGTCCCGCTGCTCGACTGACCCTTGGTGCTTACTGCTCTATATGTATATGTCGTCGGCATGATTCTCTACCTGATTCCCGCTGACCGCTTCTGCTGCACTCAACTTCCCTGGATGGCCGCAACGCCTCAGGCGTGCTGCTTGCTCAGCATCGCCGTCTCGTCCTTCGTGTTGCTCACCACTTCGCTGATCGTCGTCCGGCCGGCACGCACCAGACGCCACGCGTCCTCCCGAAGACTCTTCATCCCCTGCTCCACCGCCTTGCGACGAATCGCCCCCGACGAGGCCCGCGTCAGCACCAGCTCCTGCAGGTCTTCCGTCATCGGCATCATCTCAAACACCGCCTGCCGGCCGCGATAGCCCGTCCCCTGGCACGCCCGGCATCCGCGGCCCTTGTACAGGACCTCCGGCAGCTCGTCGCCGAACTCTTCCCGCAGCGCCCGCATGTCGGCGTCCGTGTCCACTTCCTTGCATTCCTTGCAGATCACGCGCACCAGCCGCTGCGCCATCACCATTTCCACCGAGCTCGACACCAGGTAGGGCTCGATCCCCATGTCGATCAACCGCGTCGCGGCGCCCGGGGCGTCGTTCGTGTGCAGCGTCGAGAACACAAGGTGGCCCGTCAGCGATGCCTGCACCGCGATTTCCGCCGTTTCCTTGTCGCGGATTTCACCGATCAGCACCACGTCCGGGTCATGACGCAGAATCGCACGCAACCCGCCGCCGAACGTCAG
>JBEHXY010000073.1:0-12424 GCA_048498455.1 Planctomycetota bacterium
GGGAGTAGAAGTCGCAGTAGTGGCATTTGCTGGAGCAGAAGGGGACGTGGAGGTAGATCGCGTCGACGCCGCGGGCGGTGCGCAGGGCGGCGGCGGCTTCGGGGGGCACGGGGGCGTAGGCGGGGATGGGTTTGGTGAGGATGTTGAGAGTCATGAGATTACGGTAGTTGTTAAAAACTCAAAACGCAAAACGCAAAACTCAAAACGTTGTTGGTGAAGGGGTGCAATGTGGTGATGCTCGCACAGGCGGCATGCTTCTGACCCCCGAGATTGGGGTCAGAAGCATGGCACCCGGGGCGGGAGAGCGACGAGGGTTATGCGCGGGGGATCCGCAGGACGAGGGAGGCGTTTTTGCTGCCGAAGGCGATGCAGTTGCAGAGGGCGGTGGTGGGGGCGGTGGTGATTTCGCGGGCGGTGTTGGGGAGGTAGTCGAGATCGCAGGCGGGGTCAGGGGAGTGGAGGTTGATGGTGGGGTGGAGGAAGCCAGCGCGGGCGGAGAGGATCGTGGCGGCGATGCCGGCCGCGCCGGAGGCGCCCTGCGGGTGGCCAATCATGGATTTGGTGGCGGACAGGGGGATTTTTCTGGCGGCATTACCGAGGGCGAGGTGGAGGGCCTTGGTTTCGAGGATGTCGTTGAGGGCGGTGGAGGTGCCGTGGAGGTTGACGTAGTCGATGTCGGCGGGCGTCAGGTGGGCCTTGTCGAGGGCGGTGGTGATGGCGCGGGCGGATTCGGTGGCGTCGGGGGCGGGCTGGACGCGGTGGTAGGCGTCGCAGGTGGAGGCGTAGCCGAGGAGTTCGGCGAAGACCGTTGCGCCACGGGCGGCGGCGTGGTCGGCATCTTCGAGGACGAACATCCAACTGCCTTCGCCGAGGACGAAGCCGTCGCGGTCCTGGGAGAAGGGGCGGGACATGGCGGAGGGAGGGTCGCGGGTTTCGGCGAGGATGCGCATGAGCTCGAAGCCGCGGAGGATGCCTTCGGCGATGGGGGCATCGGCGCCGCCGACGAGGAAGGCGGGGCAGGTGCCGAACTTGATGTGCATGGCGGCGGTGCCGAGGGCGTCGGTGCTGGAGGTGCAGCCGGTGGAGATGCAGTGGGAGGGGCCTTTGAGGCCGAAACGGATGGAGAGTTCGGAGGAGAGATTGCCGTGGGTTCCGGCGACGATGGTGAAGGGGGAATAGCCTTTCTGGCCGGTGAAGTAGAGGCGGTATTGGTCTTCGACGAAGGCGAGGCCGCCGCCGCCGGAGCCGAGGAGGGTGCCGATGCGGGCGCCGTCTTTGGCCGTTGGGTCACCGGGCGCGAGAAGATTGGCGGAGGCGAGGGCTTCTGCGGCGGCGCCGGCGGCGAGGTGGACGGTGCGCGGGGTGCGGCGGAGATCGGGTGCGGAGAGAACTTGCGCGGGGTCATAGCCGGTGACACAGCCGGCGAAGTGGGTGCGGAGCATGGAGGTGTCGAAGGGGATTTCGCGGATGCCGGAGCGGCCGGCGCGGAGGGCGTCGGTGTAAGCGGCGCAGCCGACGCCGTTGGGGGAAACCACGCCGATGCCGGTGATGACAACCGGCTTGGCCGAAGGCTTGAAGGACATGGAAACTCCCGAGAGGCAACCACCGCAGCAGGTCATGATAGGCCCGGCCCGGGAGCTTGGCGTACCTCAACAGCGGCCATGGGGACAATTGCCGAGGGAGCGGTGGGCAAAAGAAAGCGGCCGCCTCCGCCGACGGCCGCCTTCGTACGAGATTGTTTGGGCAGGTCAGGGCTTGAGGACGACCTTGATGCACTCGTCCTTCTTGCTGGCGAAGAGGGCGTACATGTCGGCGGCCTGGTCGAGCTTGGCGCGGTGGGTGATGACGAAGCGGGGATCGATTTTGCCGGCTTGAACGGCTTCGAGGAGGGGCTTCATGTACTTGTGCATGTGGGTCTGGCCCATTTTGAAGGTGAGGCCTTTGCCGAAGGCAGCGCCCATCGGGACCTTGTCGAGGAAGCCGCCGTAGACGCCGGGGATGCTGACGGTGCCACCCTTGCGGCAGCAGTTGATGGCCTGGCGGAGGGCGTGGGGGCGATCGGTGGCGAGGAAGGTAGCGGCCTTGACGCGGTCGAGCACGGCGTCGGGCGTCATGCCGTGGGATTCGAGGCCGACGGCGTCGATGCAGGAATCGGGTCCGCGGCCGCCGGTGAGTTCGAGGATGCGATCGTAGACGTATTCGTCGTTGAAGTCGATGGTGAGGGCGCCGGACTTAGCGGCCATCTCGAGGCGCTTGGGATAGTGATCGATGGCGATGACCTGCTCGGCGCCCAGCAGGAAGGCGGAGCGGACGGCGAACTGGCCGACGGGCCCGCAGCCCCAGACGGCGACGGTGTCGCCCTTCTGGATGTTGCAGTTTTCGGCGGCCATGTAGCCGGTGGGGAAGATGTCGGTGAGGAAGAGGACTTGTTCGTCGTCGAGATCGTCGGGGATTTTCATGGGGCCGACGTCGGCGAAGGGGACGCGGACGTACTCGGCCTGGCCACCGGCGTAACCGCCCATCATGTGGGAGTAGCCGAAGAGGGCGCTGCCGGAGTAGCCGTAGGCTTTTTCGAGCATCCAGGCGTTGGGGTTGGAGTTGTCGCAGGCGGACCAGAGCTGTTTTTTGCAGAAGAAGCAGGAGCCGCAGGCGATGGTGAAGGGGACGACGACGCGATCGCCGCGTTTGAGGTTGGAGACGCCGCTGCCGACATCCTCGACGATGCCCATGAACTCGTGGCCGAGGACATCGCCTTTTTCCATGGTGGGGATGTAGCCATCGTAAAGGTGCAGGTCTGACCCGCAGATGGCGGTGCTGGTGATGCGGATGATGGCATCACGGGGGTTGATGAGGGTGGGGTCGTCGACGTTCTGGACCTCGACTTTCTTTTTGCCGCACCAGCAGAGGGCTCTCATGGGGTTGCTCCTTGAAGGGTGTGGGTGGTGGATGGTGGCCGCGCGGGACCGGTCACGTGCAGGTGCCTTGGGGCTGATTTTCGGTGGTGGGGATCTCGCCGGCTTCCATGATTTGTTTGAAATGGCGGAGGTCTTCGTGCACCTGCTGGCTGGGTTCCTCGCCAAAGAGGCGGGCGAAGATGGCGCCAAAGATGCCGGCGGGTGGGTCGTAGGAGATCAGGACGTGGACCTCGGTGCCGCGGTTTTCGGAGAGGGTTTTGAAGCGGACCTCGCCGGCGTTGGGGACCTGGGCGCCCTCGGTGCTGCGCCAGGCGATGCGTTCGTTGGGCACTTCCTCGGTGATCTCGGCGTCCCATTCCACGTGCTGGTCGCGCGGGGCGCGGGCCACCCAGTGGGAAGTCTTCTCGCCGGTGACGGTGACGCTCTCGAGGTGATCCATGAAACGGGGCAGGTTCTCGAGCTTGCGCCAGAAGGCGTAGAGCTCCTCAGCGGGCTTGGCGACGGTGACGACCTTGTGGACGCGGATGTGCTGGTGGAGGGGATGGCTGAAGGTTTTGCGGTCTTCGTCGGCGGTGGTGACGTTGAGGGCGTGGTACATGGAGCAGTGGCCGCTGGCGCCGCGGCGGATGAGATGGAAGCCGAGGGCGGCGATGGCGGTTCCGGGCAGGGAGAGGCGCTTGAGGCCGGCGCTCATGAGCAGGCCGCCGGTGAGGATGGAGATGGTGCGCTCGAGCTGGCCCACGTTGGTGGTGGTGTGGCGGCGCGGGGGCCGTTCGTTGGGAGGCTGAAGCTGGTCCTGGGGAAGCAGGGCGGCAAGGGGACTGACCATGGGAGCTCCTCTCATCCGGGACGGGCGCTGCGGCAAAACCGCGTGTGTCGCGCTGGATGAGGTGCATCATCAAATGGTGTGCCGCTGTTGTGGTAAATCGGCAGGGCGCGGAGGAGTGGGGGCGACGGGGCGGGAGTTAGCGCGTCTTTTCCATGGCGTAGCGCGCGAGGATGCGGCGGCGGACGCGGATGAAAGGACGGGAAAAGAAGCGGTGCATGCGGTGGAGCCTGCCGCGGTCCTGGGCGCGCTGCAGTTCTTCCGCGGTGCAGGCGTCGGGGAGGAGGCGGGCCTTGTGCTTGTAGAAGTGGTACCAGTCGGCGCGCTCGAAGCGGCGGAACCACCAGCGGCCGACGATGTTGAGCGGGGACTGCCAGCGGTTGTGATAGGAGATTTGGAAGTCGATCAGCCAGGGGCGGTGGTCGTCGCCGTAGAGGATATTCTCCCGCTTGTTGGCGTCGACGTAGGCGATGCGGCGGTCGTGGAGTGCCTGGAAGAGGGCATGGAGCTGGTCGAAGAATACCGGGGTGAGGGGGAGGTCGGCGTGGAGATCGACGCCGGGGATAAAGGCGTGGAGGAAACCGGTGGGACCGACGCGGCCGAGGAATGCGGGGATGCCGGGGACGCCCTGGAGTTTCTGGTAGATGGCGATTTCGCGGTTGGCGACGATGCGGCCAAGCCACTTCATGGGAACGCCCCACCAGTGGTAGGTGCGCTGAATCTTCAGGACGGCGAGGTGGCCTTTGCCGGGGCCTTCGGAGGTTTGTTCATAAAGTCCGGTTGCGGCGAAAAAGTCGTGTTTGAAGAGTTCGACGAAGCGGTAGGTGCGGCCGTCGGCGGTGAGGTCAGTGGGGAGATGCTTGCGGCCGAGCGCAAAGAGGTAGGCGGGCGGCGGACGCTTGGCCGGCTGGGTGGGGGCGAGGTCTGCGGTGTCAGACGTGGTGGTCATGCCGAGAGTATACAAAGTGCGGAGCGGTTGCGCCCCTGCGCGCGGAGGGCGGAGGGACGGAGGAGGAGGCCGGAAAAAAAGATCGTGGGCGGGATTTTCAACGAACCGGGGGCGGATCGGGCTCGTACGCTAGATGCAAGTGTCTTGCATTTTGGCCAGTTTTGGGCTATAGTGGTGTGAATCTTTTCGGATGAGGGTGTTATGCGTCTGCCCGCGTGTGTTCTGGCTGTACTGGTGCCATTGATGTGCGTTTCCTGCGGCGGAGGGGCTTCGGCGGACAACGGCAAGCCGGTCGTGGTGTCGACGATTTTCGCCTATTACGATGCGGCGCGGGCGATCGGCGGGGACAAGGTGGATGCCCGCATCCTGCTTCCGGCGCACAAGAGCCCGCACGATTACCAAAGCACGCTGGACGACAAGGCGCTGGTTTCCCGGGCGAAGCTCTTCATTATGAACGGGCTGGGGCTGGACGATCGGTTTGTGCCGCTGCTGGGGGACTCTTCAGCGACGAAGCTGGTGATCGCGGAGGCGGTGCCCAAGGCGGAGATTCTGCACACGGAAGAGGTGTCGCTGGGAGAGGGTCCGGCGGCGATGAACCAGAATGCGACGCTGAGCAACCCGCACATCTGGCTGGATCCGGCGGTGCAGATGAAGGCGGCGGAGGCGATCCGTGATGCGCTGATCAAAGTGGATCCGGCGGACAAGGCGACGTTTGAGGCGAACGCGGAAAAGTATCTGCAGTCGCTGCACACGCTCGATGAGCAGTTCAAGGAGTCGGTGAAGACGTTCAAGACGCGGGATTTCATCGGCTTCCATTCGGCGTATGAGTACCTGGCGCACCGGTATGGCCTGCACCAGGTGGCGTCGATCGAGGAGATTCCCGATGCGGGGCTGTCGATGGCACAGGTGCAGAAGATCCTGCAGATCATCAAGGACAAAAACATTCATTACATTGCGGTGGAAACCGCTCTCAACGGCAAGGCGGCGGATAAGATCAAGGAGGAAGGGAACGTGCAGACGATCACCCTTCAGCCGCTGGAGACTTATGACAACCCCAGCGACACGTATGTTTCGCTGATGCAGCAGAATCTCGCTGCCTTGAAAACCGCCCTGAATCCCTGAGGGCCTTCCCTTTGGTGGACACGCCATGACTTTTATTCCCATTCAGATCGCGCCGCACACGCACGTGGCGGACCATTCGGACCTGGCCACCCACCAGGGGCAGGATGTGATTTGCGTCAACGATGTTTCGTTTGCTTACGACGCGCGCCCGGCGCTGCAGCATGTGACGCTGCATGTGAAAAAGGGCTCGACGCTGGGCATCATCGGGCCCAACGGCGGGGGCAAATCGACATTGATGAAGCTGATGCTCGGCGTGATCAAGCCGGACTCGGGGTCGATCACGGTGCTCGGCAAGTCGCCACGGGAAGCCTGCGCGGATGGCTCGCTGGTGGGCTATGTTCCGCAGCGGCATGTGCTGGACTGGGCGTTTCCGATCTCGGTGAGGCAGGTGGTGCTGCTGGGGCTCATCGGGCGCAAGGGGCGCTTCGGCGGGTTTTCGCGGGAGCAGAAGCAGCGCGTGGACGAGGTGCTGGCGGCGGTCGAAATGACCAAGCTGGCGGATCAGCCCATCGGCGGACTTTCCGGCGGGCAGCAGCAGCGGGTGTTCATCGCCCGGGCGCTGGTGAACCAGCCGAAGATTCTCTTCCTCGATGAGCCCACGACGGGCATCGACCAGGCGGGGCAGGAAAAATTCCTGGCGCTGCTGGTGACGCTGAAGCAGAAGTACGACCTGACGCTGGTGATGGTGTCGCACGACCTGCGGTCGGTGGTGGCCTCGTGTGACCGGGTGGCGTGCCTTTCGCGCAACCTGCACTACCACGATCGGCCGCAGGGCCTGTCGCCGGATGTGCTGTTCAAGGTGTTCCAGTGTGATCTGGACGCGGTGCTGGACACGCACTCGGGCGTGCACGACGGGAGTTGCTGCGATCACAGCCACGGCCCCGCGGAGCCGCAGAACAAGTATGTGCCGGTTCCGTTTGCCGCCCCGCGTTCCTGAACGAATCCTGAACGAATCCTGAACGAATCCTGAACGAATCCTGGAAAGACTTCACGTTATGCCGACGCCCCTTCTCGCCGCCCTCAGTGCCGACATGATTCACCTGGCGCGTTTCCTGCTGATCGCCGGGCCGATCATTGGCGGAACTTGTGCGCTGCTGTCGGTGTATGTGGTGTTGCGGCGGATGGCGCTGATTGCCGAGGGCATTTCGCACGCGGGTTTCGGGGGCATCGCGATCGCGGTGCTGGTGGGGTACTACGTGCCGTCGATCGACAACCCGGCCGCGCGGCAGGTGATCACGGGGCTGTTCTGCCTGGGGACGGCGCTGCTGATGGGATACGTGACGCGCAAGAAACGGGTATCGGAAGATTCGGCCATCGGCATTTTCCTGGTGGCTTCGATCGCGCTGGGCAACCTGCTGCTTTCGGTGCGGGCCAACCTGCCCTTCAATGGACGCCCGGTTCCCGTCGATGTCGAAAGCCTGCTGTTCGGCAGTTTCGGCAGCATCAACCTGACGGACACGCTGGTGGCGGCGGCGGCGATGCTGGTGGTCTTCGGCATCGTCGGCGCGCTCTACCACCAGTTTCTCTACACCACGCTGGATGAGGAGATGGCGCGGATCAACGGCGTGAACACCCGCCTGGTCAACACGCTGCTGCTGCTGATGATCTCGCTGGTGATCGTGGTGTGCGCCCAGATGGTCGGCTTTCTGATGATCACCGCGCTGACGATCATCCCCGGGGCCACCGCCAACATGCTGTCACGCAAATTCGGGGGCGTGCTGCTGGCGTCGGTCCTCATCGGCACCCTCGGGACATTCGGGGCGGTGTGCATTTCCGCCTTCACGCCCGCCAGCCGCTTCGATCCCGGCCCGATCGTGGTGCTCACGCTCTTCGCGTTCTTCGCGGTGGTGTGGACGGTGCGGACGTTCTTCAAGCCCAAGGCCATCGCCGACACCACCATCGTTCCGGCCGCGCCCGAGGGTCCCGCAGGCGCATTTGGCCACTCGCACAGCCACTGATTTCACTTCGCCATTTTTTCCAGGTCGCGCACCAGCACGCGCGGCTCGGACCACTGCACGTTGTGGTCGCCCTCCATGATCATCGTCGGCCAGCCGCGCTGCTGCGCCCGCTGATAGCAGACGAAGAAACTGTCGTCGCCGGGCTGCTTGCCCTTGTCGACGGTGAGGATGTAGGCGCCGGGAACCTGGCGGGCCGCAGGATTGGTGAGCGAAATTTTGTCGGTGAACGCCCTGGCGGTCATCGGGACATCGTGGGGAATCGGGGCATCGGGCTTGAGCCAGGTCGGCTGGAGGAAGCCGTTCACGGGCGGCGGGCCGGGCCGCTTGGGGAGGACGGTTTCGAGGCTCTCACCATTTTCCGGGAGGCAGGCATCGAGGTAGATGACCTTGCGGATGCGGTCGGGAATGCGGTCGACCACCCCGGCGACGACCATCCCGCCATAGCTGTGTCCCACGAGCACGACGTCGTGGAGGTCTTCGTAGAGGATCATGTTGACGACGTCGTTGATGTGGGTGTCGAGGCCGACGTCGGGCGAGGCGAGGTGCACCTTTTCGCCCTGTCCGGTGAGCGTGGGGCGGTACACCTTCCAGCCGTCGCTGGTGAGCTCGCGATCGACTTCGCGGAAAGCCCAGCCGCCTCCCCATGCGCCGTGCACCAGCACGATGGTCTTTTTGGGTTGCACGAAGGCCCGTCCATCGCGCGTGGAGCTGGGCATCTCCTTGCAGGCCGCCAGCATCAACGCCATGGTCGCCGCCGCCGCTGCTTTCCGCCATTTCACCATGAGGGGTTCCTCCTGATTCCGCAGACATACCGTGAGTGGCCGCCATTGAACCATCGTCGTGTCGCGGCGGCAATGAAGTTCCTTCGGTTTTGTGCAAGGTGTGTCCCGTTTTCCCGTTAACCATGGGTCCATTTCCTGGAGAATCCGTTATGTCATCGACCCGCCTGCTTCCTTCCGTCGCCCTGTTGCTTGCCGTCGCTTCCGCAGCGCGGGCGGCCGACACGCTTCCGCCGATCGCCAAACCGGAGGTGAACGCCCCGGTCACGCTGACCGACAACGGCGCGACCTGGACGCTCGACAACGGCATCGTGAAAGCCACGATTTCCAAGCGTGACGCACGCCTCAACTCCCTGGTGTACAAGGGCATCAACACCATGGGGGGCGGCGGCTACTGGGAACAAAATCCCTCCAACGCCACGGCCTCGGTCACCATCGACCCCAAGACCAACAACGGCGAGCGCGCGGAAGTCGACGTGAAAAGCGGCGAGGGCGGCCGCGGTCTCCACATGGAGTTCCGCTACACCCTGCAGAAGGGAGTTTCGGGTATTTACGTGTATGGCATCTATTCGCATCACGCCAACGAGCCGGCGGCGGGCGAAGGCGAGTCGCGCTACATCACCAAGCTCAATCACGATTTCAACTGGATCTCCGTCGACGCCGATCGCAACATGCTCGAATGCACGCCGCAGGATTGGGGCGCGGGCACGGTGATCCACGCCAAGGAACAGCGGATTCTGCCGACGGGTTTTTACAAAAACTCCGTCGAACACAAATATTCCTACAACGCGATCCAGTACAAGATTCCTGCGTGGGGCTGGTCCTCCACGAAGGACCACATCGGCGTGTACATGATCAACCCGACGACGGAGTATCTCTCGGGCGGGGCTTCCAAGATGGAACTGGTCGATCACTATGACGCCAACGACAATCCCGATCCGATCATTCTCAACTACTGGTGCGCCGGCCACTATGCCGGCGGCGCGGGCTGCAACATCCCCGCCGGCGAAGAATGGAACAAAGTCATCGGCCCGATGATGGTTTACTGCACCTCGCTGGCGGATCCGAAGGACGCCACGCCGGCCGAACTCCAGACCCTCAACGCCACCGCCGGCAATCCCACCGTTCCGCAGACCTGGACGAACAACGGGACGGCGCTGTGGCAGGATGCGCTGGCGCAGGCCAGAAAAGAGCGCGCCGCCTGGCCGTATGACTGGGTGCAGGGCATCGATTACCCCCACAAAGAGCAGCGCGGAAATGTCACCGGCCAACTGGTGCTCAACGACCCGCAAGCCGCCACCACGAAGCTGCCGAACCTGACCATCGGCCTTTCGCATCCGGACTTTCAGACGTCGGCCGGCGGCTTCACGCAGCGCGCCGGCAACGGCAACACCATCACCTGGGACCATGATGGCAACTATTACCAGTTCTGGAACGACGGCGCCGAGGACGGCACGTTCAAGATCACCAACGTCCGCCCCGGGAAGTACACGCTTCACGCCTTTGCCGACGGCGTGCTGGGCGAATTCGCCAAAACCGACATCACCGTCGAAGCCGGAAAAACCCTCGACCTGGGCAAGGTCACCTGGACGCCCGTCCGCCACGGCAGGCAGCTCTGGGAAATCGGCTACCCCAATCGCAACGCCTCGGAATTCTTCAAGGGCGACGGCCCGAATTACTGGCTCTGGGGCTGGTATCTCCGTTACACCGGCCTCTTCCCCAACGACATTGTTTACACCGTCGGCAAGAGCGATCCGAAAAAAGACTGGTTCCTCGAACAAACTCCCCGCGCCCCCAAGGACCAGATCCCGCTGTGGGTGAATCCGGCAGCGAAGGATCCCTTCAACCAGCGCTTCGGGTGGATCAAAACTTTTCCGAACGACGGCACCGATCCGTGGCGGCTGATCGGTCGCGGCGAATCCACCACCTGGACCGTGAAATTCAACATGCCCGCGGCCGGAAAGGGCCAGGCCACCCTGCGGATCGCCCTGGGCGGCGCGGATGGCGGCGGCGGCCTGGCGATCGGCGTCAACGGCCAGAGCGTGGGGTCCATCCGCCCGGTCGCCACCAACGCCCTGCGGTACAACATTGATCGCGGGGTGTGGCGGGAGTACGCACAGGAGTTCAATGGATCGATGCTGAAGGCGGGTGAAAACAGCCTGACGCTGACCGTGCCGGCGGGCGAACTCACGAGCGGCGTGGTGTACGACTACCTTCGCCTGGAGCTCAATGACCGGTAAATGCAGACGGGAAGCGTGCGCTTAGACGCGCACGCGATTTTCCGCAACCGCCCGTGCCCCGACGCACAGGTACAACACCGCCATCCGCACCGCCAGGCCATTGGCCACCTGGCTGAGGATGGCGGAGTTGTTTCCGTCGGCGACTTCGGTGGTGATTTCGAGGCCGCGGTTCATCGGGCCGGGGTGCAGGACGAGGAGGTCGGGCTTGGCGCGGGACAGCCGCTCGCGCGTGAGGCCGAAGAAGCGGGAGTACTCGCGCACGCTGGGGAAGGCGGACGAGGTCAGCCGTTCAAACTGGATTCGCAGCATGTTGACGACGTCCACGGTGGGCAGGACGGAATCGAGATCGTGCGAAATGGAGACGGCGGGATAGAGCTTTTTCATATCTCCGGGGACGATCGTGCTGGGGCCGACGAGCGTGACTTTGGCCCCCAGCTTGACCAGGCCGTGGATGTTGGAGCGGGCGACCCGGGAGTTGGCGATGTCGCCGACAATCGCCACGTGAAGGTCGGCGAAGGAGCGGCCGCGCGCCGCCATGGTTTCGCGCATCGTGAACAGGTCGAGAAGGCCCTGCGTGGGGTGCTCATGGCTGCCATCGCCGGCGTTGATGACCGAGCAGTTCACCGAGCGGGCGAGCAGGTGCGGGGCGCCGGAGGAACGGTGGCGGACGACGATGACGTCGACGCCCATGGCTTCGATGTTGCGTGCCGTGTCGCGCAGCGTCTCGCCCTTGGAGACGCTGCTGGTGGAGACGGAGAAATCGATCACATCGGCGCTCAGGCGCTGGGCCGCCAGGGAAAAGCTGGTCTTCGTGCGCGTCGAGTCTTCAAAAAACAGGTTGACCATCACCTTGCCGCGCAGCGCCGGTACCTTTTTGATGGAGCGGGTGGAGACTTCCTTGAGGCTGCGCGCGGTGTCCAGGATGGCGATGATTTCCGATGCCGAGAGCGGCTCGAGCCCCAACAGGTGCGGGCGCGTCCAGGCGGCGCGCCCATCGGGATGTCCGGCTATCGTCACCGCCGTCGTCATCGTGCCTCCACCGCATGGGGCGCCAGGTAAACCGCTTCTTCCACGTCCGTCGGCCGCAGGTGCACGATGATGCGTTCCGCGGGATCGGCATCGGCGACGGTGATCCCGGCGTAGTCGGCGGCGATCGGAAATTCGTGCCGCCGGCGATCCACCAGCACCGCAAGCCGGATCAACCGCGGTCGGCCGAAATCCACGAGAGCGTCGAGCGCCGCGCGAATGGTGCGGCCGGTCTCCATGACGTCGTCCACCAGCACCACCGGCCGGCCATCGAGCCGGAAATTCATCTCCGTGCCCTGCGGAATAAGGATCGCGCGGCGCGAATCCAGGTCGTCGCGATACATCGTGATGTCCAGCGCCCCCACGTCGATGCCCGAGACCCCCGTCCGTTCCGCCAGTGCCGCCCCGATGCGCTGCGCCAGCAGTTCCCCGCGCGACCGGATCCCCACCAGCGCCAGTGGGCTTTCCTCCGTCGGCCGCAGGGTTGGGTCCGCCACGATCCGCTCGACCAGCTCGCCGACCGTTCGCTCGATTTGCCGTGAATCCATCAGGGTTCGCATCGGGGACAGGGTAGCGGCAGGCCTCGCCCCCGGCAAGACACCCCGCCGC
>JBEHXY010000074.1:0-12346 GCA_048498455.1 Planctomycetota bacterium
CCTTTCTCCGGCTCCGGCATCGGCGCCATCTTCCGCGCTCCCCTGGGCGGCGCCCTCTTCGCCGTTGAAGTGCTCTACCGGGAAGCCGAGTTCGAATCCGCCGCCATCGTCCCGGCCTTCGTCGCCGCCATCGTCGCCTACTCCGTCTACTCCTCCATCACCGGCGTCTGGGGACCCATCTTCACCGTCCCCACCCTCGAATTCCTCCAGCCCGTCGAGCTCCTCTTCTTCGTCCTCCTGGGCATCGCCTGCGTCCTCGCCGGCATGCTCTACGTCAAATCCTTCTACGCCATCCGCGACTTCTTCCGCGCCCTCAAAATCCCCAACCACGTCAAGCCCGCCATCGGCGGACTCGCCGTCGGCGCCATCGGCTGGTTCGCCCCCGAAATCCTCGGCATGGGCTATGGCTGGGGACAACTCGCCATCGACGGAAAACTCGCCCTCTCCACCGCCCTCCTCCTGCTCCTCCTCAAAACCCTCGCCACCGGCCTCACCATCGGCTCCGGCGGCTCCGGCGGCGTCTTCGCCCCCTCCATGCTCATCGGCGGCATGCTCGGTTACGTCCTGGGCATCGCCTTCCACGCCATGGCCCCCTCCATCGCCAACCAGCCCGCCGCCTTCGTCCTCGTCGGCATGGCCGGCTTCTTCGCCGGCGCCGCCAAAACCCCCGTCTCCTCCCTCGTCATGGTTTCCGAAATGACCTCCGGCTACGGCCTGCTCGTCCCCCTCATGCTCACCAACGCCATCTCCTTCCTCTTCACCCCCCGCTCCATCTCCATCTACGAAAAGCAGGTCAACACCCGCGCCGAATCGGGCGCCCACGACCGCGAGTTCTTCTACGATATCCTCGACCGCATCCGCGTCGATGAATGCGTCAAACCCTCCAACCACCTCCTCACCTTCGCCCGCAACACCCCCCTCCGCGACATCATGCAACGCATCTCCGGCGCCGACCAGGCCAGCGCCGACCAGGCCGTCTTCCCCGTCCTCAACGACGACGCCACCCTCTATGGCATCATCGACCTCGACGACCTCCGCATCCTCCTCGACATCCACGCACTCTCCCCCGGCCTCGTCGTCGCTGAAGATGTCTGCTTCCGCGATTTCCGCGTTGCCACCCCCGACGAAACCCTCGCCACCGCCCTCCAGAAACTCCGCAAAACCCGCCTCGAGGCCATCCCCGTCGTCGTCTCAAACGACGACGCCAGCCTCTGGGGAATCGTCGGCCGCCGCGACATCGGCAACGCCTATCACGATTACCTCTACCGCGACCACGCCGCCAAGGTGTGATCCCTCACCGGTCGCTGGCCGTCGTCGCCACCCCACCTGCCGCCCCCGCCGCCGCCATCGGCTCAATGGCATGCGGCCCCCGCGCCCCGTCCCCGATCACCGATTCCACCGCCATCCGCGCCAAGGTCCGCTTCACCCGCTCCCGCTCCGTCCGCGGTTCCTTCAAATATGCCCGGTAGTAGCCCAGTGCCGCATACAGCGTCCGCTGTTTGAGCACCCCGTCCGGCAACCCCGACGCCACCCCCTTGAGCATCTCCGCCGCCGTGAACGCATCCACCGGATCCTTGTCCGCCGCCCCAATGGCCCCCGCCAGTTGCGCCATCGGGCTCCCCGGCTTGCGCGCCGGCAGATCCGCGACGATCTCCGGCCGCCCCTTCACGTACCGCCCATACAGATAAATCGCCATCAGCGCCGAATCGTCCCCCTTCACCGCCGGCCCATACTTTTCCCCCAGTTCCGCCATCAGCCCCACCGTCTGTTTCACCTGCGCCCGCACCTGGGCGATCTGCGAATGCACCACCTTGTCGCTCTTGAGCCACCCCTCGTGATACCCGATCTGCCGGATCATCCCCTCCGCCGCCTCCACCTGGTCCGCATCCAGAAGCAGCAGCGCACACTGCATGTTCGCCCGCGCCGCGATCCCCGAATACCGAATCCGCTCCGGCTTGGGCGTCACCGCCATCTTCGACATCTGGTTGGTCATCGCCCACAACCCCGCCACCTGCAGCGGCACATGGATGTCCATCGCCGCCTGGTAACCCACCACCGCCTTGTTCGCCACCGGGAACCCATCCCGATTTCGATAGCACACCGCCACCGCCCGCAGGCACAGCAGCCGCGCCAACCCCTTGCGCCCGCTCGCCCCCTGCTTCACTTCCCCCTCCGCCGCCGCGATCATCCGCCCGGCAAATTCCGCGATCCCCGAGCTCTTCTTCCGCCCCAAATTGTCCGCCTCCTCCCCAAACGCCGCCCGATATGCCGACCAGTCGTCCGACGTGTAAATCGGGGCCAGCCCCCCCGGCGCGATCATCGGCATCTTCTGAACCACCGCCAGCTCGGGCACCAGCGACTCCGCCGTCACCTGCGGCGGCAACAAGGGATTGCGCTTCCCCACCACCACCACCGCTTCCGCCTTCTTGGGATCCACCTTCCCCTTGGCCGTCCCCGCGGTTTTCGCATTCGCACCAAACCCGACCCCCACGCCCAGCACCACCCCCATCACCCCCACCCAAACCCGCATCCGTGCAGCCGTCATCAAATCACCGTTTCCATGAACCCAAGCGCGCATCCCACTCTATCGTCCAAACCCCCCACGCAACAACATTATCAGACGCCACATCCCTCCCTTTTAAGCTTTTACGCTTGCCAACGTTTACACCTCCGTGCCTACAATCCCCCATGCCCACCGACACCCCCGAGCACGACCCCCGTTTCCCCTCCGGCGAATGGACCGGCTTCTTCCTCCAGCCCTCCCAACAGCGCCACCCCATGTCCCTCCACCTCCACTTCCACCACGGCGCCTTCACCGGCGACGGCACCGACCCCGTCGGTCCCTTCTCCCTCCGCGGCACCTACGACACCCACTCCGGCGACGTCCAGTTCCTCAAAACCTACATCCGCCGCCATGCCGTCCGCTACAAGGGCTGCAACGAAGGCAAGGGCATCTGGGGACTCTGGTCCCTCCCCTCCGATCGCGGCGGCTTCCACATCTGGCCAAAATCCATGCCCGACCCCACCGCCCGCCACCTCCACGCCCAGGAAACGGCCCCGCTGGCGCTCCCCAGCGATGTCGAATCCGAAATCCCCGCCTGACACGCGAAAAAGGCTCGCACGCACCACGCTCCCTTCAGTACCATCACCTCCATGAACAGACGCTTGCCCTTCCTCGTTGCGATTCTCGCCGCCGTCACCCTGCATGCCCGGGCGGATCCGATCCCCGTCGCCTCGCTCCCCGTCATCAAGGACATGCCCGATCCCCTGGTCATGGCCGATGGCGCCCCCGTCAAAGCTCCCGACCAGTGGCGCGCCCGCCGCGAGGAAATGAAAAAAATCCTCGAAGACTACGAGTACGGCCACATGCCCCCGCCGCCGGGCAACGTCACCGCCACCGAAACCACCGCCAAAGACCTTCCCGACCAGAAACTTCACTACCGCCTCCTCCACCTCGCCTTCGGTCCCGACGGCAAACTCGGCTTCGACATGGCCATCTTCTCCCCGCTCCCGTCTGATACCGCCAAACCGCCCTTCCCCACCATCCTCTCCCTCTCCTTCGCCGCCAACGAACGCGCCGCCGGCCAATTCAAACCCGCCTTCGACCGCGGCTATGCCGTCGCCGTCGTCGGCTACCAGCAGCTCGGCGCTGACAGCAAAAACTACCGCCAGACCGCCTTCTTCCCCGCCTACCCGCAATATGACTGGAACGACTTCTCCGCCTGGGCCTGGGGCCTCTCCCGCGCTGTCGACTTCCTCGTCACCGATCCTGCCACCGACAAGACCCGCCTCATCGTCACCGGCACCTCCCGCCTCGGCCAGGCTGCCCTCCTCGCCGGCGCTTTCGATGAACGCATCTCCCTCGTCGCTCCCGTCGCCGGCGGCATGGCCCTCCGCTTCTCCGGAAAAACCCGCGGCGGCGGCCAGGGCATCGATGAAATCGTCGACCAGAACACCTACTGGTTCGGCCCGCGCTTCGAAGAGTTCAAAGGCCACACCGACCAGCTCCCCTGCGATCAGCACTGGCTCCTCGCCCTCGCCGCCCCGCGCCCCTTCATCCTCCTCAACTCCCTCAAGGACCAGTACGGAAACCCCGACGCCGCCGCCCACACCTACCTCGCCGCCAAACCCGTTTACGCCTTCCTCAAAGCTCCCGACAACCTCGGCCTCAACTTCCGCCCCGGAACCCACGGCATGACCGCCGACGACTGGTCCGCCCTCCTCGACTTCGCCGACGAAAAACTCCGCGATAAAAAATCCACCCGCACCTTCGACCACCTTCCGCCTGCCCCGACGCCGTAATTCCTCCACCCCTCGTCCCATTGAACCATTCGCAAGGGAATTTCCTTAGCCCTGATGCCCGCCCTCCCTCGCAACATCCATCTCACTTTGTGTTCGACCGCGAAAGCTGTCCCAGCCCAGATCGTGGAACTGACGCCGGAGATGGTTGCCACCCGCATGGGGGATGCCTGGTGGAAGAGCACCCGGATCAAGATTCCAGAGGGTTATCGCCCCGTGGACATTGATTGGGACTGGGCCGCCTTTGCCGAGGTCATTCGTGACTTTCCCGATGATGCCCACGCAAACATGGTGGCCGTTGTCACCCCAGACCAGGAAATCCAGGGTGCCTTGCTGGTTTCCACCGAAAAGGTTCCCTCAGACCTCCGCTTTTCCGGCGAGGCGCTCGTCATACAGGGAATCTGCACAGCCCCCCACAATCGTGACAATCTCGCATTGGGAGGCCTCGGTCTATACAGCGGTGTCGGCGTCAACCTGCTCCTATGGGCCGTCAGCCTCAGCATGGAATTATCATGTCAGGGCCGGCTCAGGCTGGATGCCAGCCCCGAGGAGTTTCAGTGGTATGAACGGCGGGGATTTCAAGATTTGCAACTTGGAAAAAGGGATTTAGGCGGTATAGACTATTTACCGATGGAACTTCCTGTCGAAGCCGCAGCCATGCTTTTAGCAAAGCAGCTCCACCATGAAGAGTAAGAAAAAACCCTCACCTCGACCCAAAAAAACCGCTAAGCCACCGCGCGAGCTCTCCGCCTCCGGAAATCCCAACGCCTGGCTGGCGAAGGTTCGACAAAAAATCGCCACCGGCACCGTTGCTTCTTAACCCGCCCGGCGGGTTTTTTGATTCGATAACCGCCCCGCTTCTCCACCCATATTTCCTCCTTTCTGGCAAAAACCCCCTCCCGCTCATACGCTCCGCAGTACATACCTCCCCATCACGTCGGAGCTCGATCATGAAAACGGCCCTCCTCCTCACCGCCCTCCTCTCTACCACGGCCCTCGCCCAAACCGCTCCCTCCCCTGCGCCCGCGGACACCGAAACCCCCGCACAAAAAGACGCCCGCATGCACTGGTGGCGCGAAGCCCGTTTCGGCATGTTCATCCACTGGGGTCTCTACGCCGTCCCCGCCGGCACCTACGCCGGCCGCCAGGTCCCCGATCTCGGCGAATGGATCATGAACAACGCGGCAATCCCCGTCGCCACCTACGCCGACTACGCCAAGCAATTCAACCCCACCAAGTTCGACGCCGACAAAGTCGTCTCCCTCGCCAAAGACGCCGGCATGAAATACATCGTCATCACCTCCAAGCACCACGACGGCTTCGCCATGTTCAAATCCAGCGACCCCTTCAACATCGTCGACGCTGCCCCCTACAAGCACGACCCCCTCGCCGACCTCGCCGCCGCCTGCAAAAAACAGGGCATCCACTTCGGCGTTTACTATTCCCAATCCCAGGACTGGCACCACCCCGGCGGCTACGCCTACGGCCGCGCCGGCCGCAAAAACGGCGACCACTGGGACAAGGCCCAGGATGGCTCCTTCGACGATTACCTCAAAACCGTCGCCATCCCCCAGGTGAAGGAACTCCTCACCCAGTACCAGCCCGACGTCCTCTGGTGGGACACCTCCGGCCCCATGACCCACGACCAGGCCGTCCCGCTCCACGACCTCCTCGCCCTCCGCCCCGGCATCATCACCAACAACCGCCTCGGCGGCGGCTTCAAAGGCGACACCGAAACCCCCGAACAACGCATCCCCGCCACCGGCTTCCCCGACAACCGCGACTTCGAAGTCTGCATGACCATCAACGGCACCTGGGGCTACAAGTCCTACGACACCAACTTCAAATCCACCCAAACCCTCCTCCGCAACCTCGTCGACATCGCCTCCAAGGGCGGCAACTACCTCCTCAACGTCGGCCCCACCGCCGAAGGCGAAATCCCCCAGCCCGAAATCCAACGCCTCGAAGAAATCGGCAAATGGCTCAAAACCAACGGCGAGTCCATCTACGCCACCGGCCCCAACCCCTTCCCGGCGCCCCCCGCCACGCAACCCGCAACCCCCGCCGCCACCACCACCTCCCGCCCCCGCACCCCGCCGGTCGTCTGGGACTGGCGCGCCACCACCGCCCCCGGCAAAATCTACATCCACCTCCTCACCTGGCCCGCCGACCACATGTTCATTGTCCCCTCGCTTCCGCACCCGCTCAAATCCGCGTACCTGCTCAGCGATCCCGCCCACACCTCCCTCAGCGCCCCCTTCCTCGCCTCCGGCCGCTACCGCATCCAACTGCCGCCCGCCGCCCCCGACCCCCTCGACACCGTCATCGTCCTCGAAACCCAGTAACGCGGGCGTCCCCGCCCGCACATCGGCCGCAGCCGATCCCGCGACCACCCCTGTGCATGCGCCACCCCCCACAAGCGCTGTTAACGCGCTGATCAAAGATCAGCGCGTGGACGGAGGGGGCCCACCGCCCCCTCCGTCCATCCCCCCTCGCCCGCGCATGGGCGTGATCCTGGACGCAATGATCAGTTCCCCCCTGCATCCTCACTTCCCCGAATCCACCACCCGCGGCCCGCCCGTCAGCACCACCACCAGCTCCCCCCGCGCATCATGCCGCGAAACCCCCGAGCACTGCACCCAATACCGCCTGCTCACCGCATACCGCGTGTAAAACGACTGACCATTGAACAGCGTGATCACCGGCACCCCCTTCATCGGCGGCAGCACTACCCGCGCCTCCTCCACCGTCGCCCCCGGCCCCACCAGTGCCGACAACGCATTGAACATCTCCCCCTCCTCCACCCACGGCATCGAGCGCACGACCGCCGCATCCCGCAGCAGCGCCCGCTCCCGCGCACCCTGCTCCGCCGCGTTTCCCGTCGCTGCCCCCAGTGCCAACAGCAGCCCCACCAGGATCACCCGCACACCCATGCCACACCTCCGTTCACGCGACGCCACAAACGCCCTCCAACCAGCAGGCTCACTTCGTCCCCTTCTCCCCCGCCACCACAATCTCCGGCCATGACGACAACATCACCCCCGCTGGTCCCACCTGCCGAAATGCTCCGAATCCTTGGCACTTCACCCGATATTTCTTGCTGACCGGGTACTCCATAAACACCGCGTCGCCTGACCCCCCAATGCTCCCCAAGGACCCATCTGCTCCCTCCACCCGCGGCAACACCGCCTGCAAATCCTCCATCGTCATCCCCGGCGTCACCAGCCCCGTCAACGCCCGAAACTTCACCCCCTCCTCCACCCAGGGCATGCTCTGCACCACCGCCGCCCGCGCCAGCAAGTCCTCCCGCGATACCTTCCCAAACACCTCAATCGCCAGCGGCGCCAGCTCCACCTTCCCCCACCACGTCGCCGGCTCCACCGGCCGCCCCGGTTCCTCCGACGGCCCGCTGAACGTCCCCCGCAACGTGTACTTCCCCGGCGAGAGCTTCCACACGTTCCCGCCCACGCGCAACTCCCCGTTCCGCCCCTCCTCCTCCCGCACCACGATCAACCCCGGACTGCTTTGCCCGGAGCCGAAGGTCCACCACCGCACCTCCTGCACCGGCGCCGCCGGCGCTGCCGCGCCCTTCACCACCTTGCCCGCCCCATCGTGCACCTCCCACGCAAACGCCTCCGGATCTTCCGGCGCAAAAGCCAGCTTCCCCTCCGTGATGTTCCAGAACGCTACCTGTGCCTGCAAACCCCGCCCCGGCGCCATCCACCCGCTCCCCGTCAACTGCACCCGCAACCCGTTCACTTCCTTCGCCCATCCCGGCTGCTTCTCCCACCACGTCATCGCCGTCCCCGGGCTCGACCCCTGCGTCGCCGCCTCCGGCGACCCGCGCCCCGCCCGTCCCCCCATTGCCAACCCCGCCACGATCCCCGAAAGCACGCCTGCCATCCAGATCCCGCGCATCGCCATCCTCCATCCACCCACCCATCATACCACATACATATTTGCCCCCATCCCTGCACCCGCCCGCGCCGCCCTCCCCACCATTCCCTCACCCCACCCGCACCGCCCGAAACCGCCGCCGCACCTCCGCATTGAAAAACCGCCCCTTCGACGGCGCCGCCAGGAATCGCTCCCACACCTCCATCGGCACCGGGTGATACTGATACACCCGCCCATCATGAAACCGCACCTCCAGCACCTCCGAAAGTTCGTCATACCCCATCCCCTTCAAATCCGAAGATTCCACCGCAAACCGATCCATACGCCTCCACACCTCAACAATATCACGCAAACCCCGCGCGCCCTTCCCCTGACAACCCCCACCGCCCCACGTTTGTCCCCACTTCCGATACGAACGCCCCACCACCCGACCCTCATCTCCCCATCCGGCCCTGCGTCCCCGTTTCAGCCCTCATTTGGAACCGGTATCGTGTTTCTTCAACCAGTTAATGGCATTCGTATTGTTTGGATCCAACTGAACCGAACGCTTGTAGGCTTCGACGGCCCGCTCGTTTTCGCCGTTTGCTGCGTAAGCATCCGCCACGCTGTCGTAAGCGTTGGCGCTTTTCGGATAAAGAACAACATTCAGCTTGAAGAGTTCCAGTGCCTCCTTCTTCTTGCCCAACCCGTTCAGGAGGCGATACCCCCAATCATTCAAATCGTTTTCCAGAGGCTGAAAAGCCGGGTCCTTCTTCTTCAATTCATCGCAGATCTCGATGGCGTGTTCGTAGCCCCGCCTCCTTAATTCGATGCGCAGGGTCGTGATCGGATCGGATGCCGCTATTTCGGGATTATAAATTCCCGCCAGTTCGTCGATGAAATCCTCGGGATAACCGCCGATGAGATTGGTCAGCACCACCACTGCCAAATCGTCGTCGGGATAGACAAAAAACGCCGAGCGCAAGCCGCCCGTCGCAATCACCGCACGATGTTTCGGACGCGGCTTTGTGACCCAGCCCAGGGCCCACTGGGTTGACGATCCATCGTTCAGATTCCCGGCCGTCCAGAGCGTTTGCAGCGCCTCCCGGGTTTTCAAAAGCGTGCCATGCTGTAACGCAATCGTCCAGCGGGCAACATCCTCCGCCGTGCTGATGATGCCATCGTTGACATCTTTCAACGAGGGCATTTCTTCGTAACTGTTGATGAGCTTCTCGTCCTTCAAGGCATGGCCATCCAGGTTGCGGATATAGCGATAGCATTGCGCCTTGTTGGGAATGACGTCGCGCGAATCACCAAACAACGTGTCCGACATCCCCGCTGCCCGAAACTCGCCTTCCTTGATCACGTCGACAGCCTTTTGCGCCCGAAAGTGTTCGACCAGTTTTCCCAGCAGAACGTAATTTGTCTGGTTGTAACTGCTGCGTGTGCCCGTGGCGAAATCCATCGGCAAAGTTTGCAACTTGGTCCATGCGGATTCTTCGGACTTGACGCCCAGAAAGGAGTCGTTGATCGGATAAATGACCCGGTTGAAATCCGGCAATCCCGAAACATGCGTCAGCAGTTGACGAATGGTGACCGATTGCCACGCCGCCGGCAGTCCCTCGAGATAACGCGAAACCGGTGCGGAAAGGTCCACCTTTCCCTCTTCCACCAGCTGCATGATCGCCACGCCCGTAAAGGCCTTCGTGCACGAATTGATGGAAAAAAGCGTCTTCTCCGTGACGGGCACCGAATACTGAAGGTTGGCAATCCCATAAGACTTGAAGAGCACGATCCGCCCGTCCCGAACCACTGCGACTTGCAGCCCTGGAATGCGCCGTTCCTGCATTTCGCGCTGTATCAGAACATTCACTTCCTCTTCTTTGGACTGGGCGACAGCAAACCGTGGAAGAGCCAGCACCAGGACCGTGAAGCAAAGGAATGCCAGTCCCCGCCCAGTCAACAAACACCGGGGCAACGAAAACGGCGACGCACCAAATGGTTTCGACCCATACATCATGTGCGCGGCCATCCTTCCTGTTTCACGACGCGGAGTGCATGGTCCATTCGCCGCAGCCGTCAACGCTGCAGCCGCAGGGGGAGTTGCCGAGACGGTGCGTTCCTTTCGGCTGGAGGCTGCCGCGACACGTGCGGACAAGGGACGAGCCTCGCGATGTCGCCGCCATCGCCACCCCCAGCGCTCTATATCATCCGCGTCCATCCTCTCCCGCCAATCATCTCCCCTCACCGCCCCGGCACCTTCACCAGCCGCCCCTTCCCCTCGGCCCCCACATCAAACCCCACCAGGTTCGACGCCACGCACGCTCGCTCATACACCCCACACTCCCCCGCCGGCACCGCAAACGCGCAATCTCCACTTCCCCACCCGGGCTTGCCGTACGCAACCCGCGCACACAAACCCCACCCCAAACCCAATTACCAATTACCAATTACCAATTACGAATCCCCCTCACGCCACCGGCACCTCGATGACAAATACCGCCCCCTTCCCCGCCTCCCCGTCCTCCCGAATCGTCCCCCCGGCCGCCGCCACCAGCTCCTGGCAGATCGTCAACCCCAGCCCCGTTCCCCCGCGCGGCAATCCCTCCTCCGTCACCGGCCCCTCCGCGCCCTCCCCGCGCTTGGTCGAAAAGAACGGCTCAAACACCCGCCCGCGCAGCCCCTCCGGAATCCCGGGCCCCGTGTCGCTCACGCGGATCTCCGCGATCTTCCCCCGCTTGATCACCTTGCCCGTCACCGTCAGCCGCTTCACCCCGCCACGCCGACCCGCCGGCTTCGCCCCCTCCTCCACGCACCCATCCGTCCCCAGCATCGCCGACCGCGCGTTCACGACCAGGTTCATCAGCACCTGCTGCAACTGTCCCCCGTTCATCGCCACCTTCAGCCCCGCCTCCACCTCCACCGTCAGCGTGATGCCATCTTTCCCCAGGTCGCGCGACAGGCACGACAACGTTTCGCTGATCGCCCCCGCAACGTCCGCAACGGCGCTCTCATCCCCGCGCGCAAATCCCAGCAGGCTCTTGGAAATATTCGCCAGCCGCTCCGCCCCGCTCAGCGCCTTGTGCAGCGCCTTGTTCCGCAATGCCTCATCCCCCTTGTCCCCCAGCGCAAACTTGGTATACGAAATCATCGGCGTCAGGATGTTGTTGAACTCGTGCGCCAGCACCGCCGTCACCATCCCCAGGGTCGCCAGCTTGTTTTGCTGTGCCAGGTTTTCCTGCAGCTGGTCGATCCGACCCTGCAAGGCCCCGATCGCCATCTCCAACGAGGTCGCATCCATCATCGCCAGCCGCCGGCCCAGCGGCCCGTCGGACCGCCCCGGCTCCGGCGCGGGCGACGAAGAAAACGGCTCTGGCGGGGGTGGCGGGGGGGGTGCAGACACAACCTTCCTCTCGAAAAACCACAAACGCCGCGGCCCGATCGTTCGAAAAAATCCTGCCTCCGCCCCTCCACAAGCCGAACCGCACCCTGTCTATCGTCCGCCGCGCGCTCCCCCCTTCATCCCCTGCTCTGCCGATTTTCCACCGTTTTTCCACATTCCGCGCATTTTTTGCACCCTTCTGGCACCGTTGACGCGTGTTCCGTCAGGACGGCCCTGCTTCCGCGCCAGCCGCTGATAAAATGGGTAGCTTGGCGCGTCTGTAGCGGCGGGACATTCCCTTGGTTTTTCCCAAACCTGCAGATTCGCCCCGTGTCCGCACAAGTGGATAGTTCCCAAGGAGGTGTAATTGTGCTTGTGAAACAATCGCTCAGCCCGATTCTCGGCCATGCGCTGGCCCCCGCCCTCGCCGCGCTGGCGCTCCTCGCCGCCGTTCCGCTCGCCTCCGCCGATCCCGTCGTGCCGCAACGCGTCGCCCAGCAGGTGCCCGCCCGCCGCGTGCTGGTGTTCCCCTTCTCCACCATCCACGTCACGTCCGAAAACGACTGGATGACCAAGTCCGTCCAGGAAAACCTGCTCACCACCCTCGGCCGGTCCGAGACCATCGCGCCCACCCCCTATGCCAGCAAAGTCGTCGTTGAGGACAACCAGACCGCCGCCCGCATCGCCCGGCAGACCAACTATCCCTTCGCCATCCGCGGCACCATCCAGATCGTGGACACCCAGGTCCGCCTCACGGCGCAGTTGATCGACTCGCGCAACGGCAACTCG